>JAJZGE010000409.1 GCA_021798675.1 Pseudomonadota bacterium
CGGCAATCCACCTTTCCTGCGCGGTTCCAGCTGGTGGCGGCGATGAATCCGTGCCCCTGCGGTTACGCCGGCGACGTGCGTCGCCGCTGCCAGTGCACCCCCGAGCAGATCCAGCGCTATCGCACGAAGATATCCGGGCCGCTGCTGGATCGCATCGACCTCGCGGTCGAGGTGCCGCCGTTGCCGCTGCATGAAATGGACGCGGCGCGCGGCCCTCGCGACGAGGACTCCGCCACGGTGCGCGCGCGCGTGCTCAACGCACGCCGCCATGCGCTGATGCGCGCCGGCCGGCCGAATGCGGAGATCAACCACCGCGAGCTGGAGCGCGACTGCGCACTGGGTTCGGCGGAGCGTCGCTGGTACGAGCAGGCGCTGGAAAAGCTCGGCCTGTCCGCGCGCGCCTACCATCGCGTACTGCGCGTGGCGCGTACCATTGCCGACATCGACGGCGGCGCGGCCATGCTGGAGCGCGAGCATCTCGCCGAGGCATTGCAGTACCGCCGCTTCTGAACGATCAGTCCTGTCGCCGCTGCGATCGCGTGCGCCGATGCGGCGCTTATTTCACTGCCAACGCCAACACGATACCGATCCATATCGACAGGCCCCACCAGTTGTTGTGGCGGAAGGCGGCAAGGCAACGGTCGCGTTCGCGCGCGCGGATCAACCAAAGCTGGTACGCGAACAATCCCGTAGCCACCAGCAGGCTCAGCCAGTAGGGCCAGCCGAGTTGCGCACGCCGGCCCACGAACGCCATCGCCAGCAGCAGCGTGGCCATCAGCACGCCGAGGATCGGCAAGTCGGCATCGCCGAACAGGATGGCGGTGGATTTCGCGCCGGCCTTGAGGTCGTCCTCGCGGTCCACCATCGCATACTCGGTGTCGTACACCACCGACCACAGGATGTTGGCGATGAACAGCAGCCAGCCCAGCGGTGGCACGGCGCCTGCCACCGCGGCGAACGCCATCGGGATGGCCCAGCCGAACGCTGCGCCCAGCACCACCTGCGGCAGGTAGGTCCAGCGCTTGGTGAACGGATAGATGGCCGCCAGTGCCGCGCCAGCGAAGGAGAGCTCGATGGTGAGCCGGTTGGTGAACAGCACCAGCACGAAGGCGAACGCAAGCAGTGCGCCGAACACGGCCAGCGCCTCCCGCGGCGTCACCCGCCCGCTGGCGATGGGGCGTCCGGCGGTGCGCGCCACCTGCGGATCGAGCTTGCGGTCGGCGAAGTCGTTGATCGCGCAGCCTGCCGCGCGCATCGCGAACACGCCCAGCGTGAAGATCGCCAGCGGCTTCAGTGGCGGCCAGTCGCCGGCCGCCAGCCACAGCGCCCACCAGGTCGGCCACAGCAGCAGCAGCGCGCCGATCGGCCGGTCCATGCGGGTGAGCACGAGATAGTCCCGCACCTTGTCGCGATGGCGCGGCGGCAGCCTGCGCAGCAGCCAGTCGAGCGCACCGTAGGCGCGGGTCGAGCTGTCGGCGGGGCGCACGACGGCAACCGTCGGCACCTTCGCAGCGCGGGGCGAAGACGATGAGCCAGGTTTGCGCCGCTGGCGCTTGCGCTTGGAGGAAGCCATCGGCGCAGTTTAGCGTGGCCATGTCGATGCGGCGGCGTGATGCGGCCCCCAAAACGGTGTGTTGTGCTGCGCTCCAAGCATTCAGTCGCACCGTTCGTTGCCGCAACCGGACCCGAGGATGGCCTTGCCGGATATGAAGCGCTAAGGTCGCGTCGACGCACGTCGCCCGCATCGAGCGCCAGACCATGCATCCCCACTTGTCCGCGAAAGCCAGATCGGCGCTGGAGCAGATCGAGCCCATGGAGGCCGCCGGTTGGGCTCCCGCGCAAAGCATCGCCCGTCAACTGCGTTGGTGCGTGGCGTTTGCGTCCGGCCTGCCGTGCGAGGAGCGTCCGGGGCCGTTCTCGATGGGCTTGATCGCAACGAGGGAGCTGGACATGTACGGTGACAGGCCCGCGCTGGCCAGCCTCGTCAACGAGGTGGAACGCGAGGTCGAGGCCGCGTTCGGCCGCTCTTGCGCCGAACCGCGCGCATGAGAAGATCGTGCCTCGCCGAGCTGCGGCATCCGGGACGCGCGGACCTGTCCGCGGTCATCCTGCATTCGCCACCCACCACTCGAAGGCACGACCATGTTGGAAACACTCGCTGAGATCGTGGTGGTGCTGGTGGCCTTGCTGCACGGTTATTTCCTGGTGCTGGAGATGTTCCTCTGGGACAAGCCGGCGGGGTTGAAGGCATTCGGCCAGTCGAAGGAGCGCGCGGCGGCCACCAGGGTGCTGGCGGCGAACCAGGGCCTGTACAACGGCTTCATCGCCGCTGGCCTGCTGTGGGGCGCGTTCCAGGGGCCGGCGGGTCACGGATTCAAGGTGTTCTTCCTGTCGTGCGTCGTCGTGGCCGGCGTCTACGGCGCCGCCACGGCGAGTCGCAAGATTCTGTACGTGCAGGCGTTGCCCGGCCTGCTCGGCCTGCTTCTGGTAGTGCTGGCGCACTGAACATCACGACGCCCGACACGATTCGAACCTGAGTGGAGTGATGCGCGCATGGCCACCGACCGTGACTTCATCGATTACGTGACTGGGCAGGCCGCGCTGGACGACCGGCTCTCGCACAAGAAGATGTTTGGCGAGTACGCGCTGTACGTGGACGGCAAGGTGGTCGCCTTTGCCTGTGACAACAGCCTGTTCGTGAAGCCTTCCACCGCGGCGGCGACGCTTGCGCCGAAGCTGCCGCGGCGCCCGCCGTATCCCGGCGCCAAGGACTACCCGGTCGCCGACGAGCTGCTGGACGACGCGGATGCGATCCGCCGCCTGCTGGTCGAGACCGCCGCGTTGATGCCGCTGCCTAGGCCGCGCAAGCCTGCGGCGACGGCGAAGCGCGGCAAGTAGTTCTCCAGCGGCGTACCACGGGTCCCGACCGGTGCCGCCCGCTTCGTGCGGCGCCGTGGCTGGCCGATGCGCGGGGATCGCGTGTCGGACAGGCCGGTGTCACGTCGCTCGCCTGGCCTTCATCTGGCTGTAGGCGAATTTTCACAAAGCGGATCCACCATAGCGCAGGCCGTCGTCGACGGTCGTCGAATCCCTCATCGCCACAAGCGGCGTCCTCGCGAGACGCGCCGCGAAGGATGCCTGCGCATGTTCAACCGCCGTACTTCGCTCCAACTGTCGGGCCTCGCCCTGGCCATCCTTGCGACCCTGCACGGGAATGTCGCCGCGGCGACCGACGCTGCACCCGCCGCGCTTGCCCCGGCCGCCGCGCCGTCCAAGGACCATGCCACCGCGCTGACCGCGGTATCGGTGGTGGCGACCGGCGAGACGCGCCAGATCCAGACCATCGGCCGCAAGGACATCGAGGCGGTCGCGCCGGG
>JAJZGE010000410.1 GCA_021798675.1 Pseudomonadota bacterium
GGTCGATCCGCTCGGCGGGATCAATACGCTGTGGCCGCTGTTCGGCATCGCCAACCAGATGCTGGCGGCGATCGCGCTGATGCTGGCCACTGTAGTCACGGTGAAGATGAAGCGCGAGCGCTACGTGTGGGTGCCGGGCGTGCCGGCGGTCTGGCTGATCGTGTGCACACTCACCGCCGGCTGGGAGAAGCTCAGCGGCTCGATCAGCTTCACCGCGGCCGCGCAGAAATATGCGCAGGGCATGCACGACGGCAAGCTGCTGGCGCCGGCCAAGAGCGTCGCCGAGATGCAGCGCATCGTCACCAACAACTACGTCGACGCAGCGCTTACCGGGCTGTTCATGCTGCTGGTGCTGGCGATGGTCGGCTTCTCGCTGCGCGCGCTGCTGAATGCGTGGCGCAGCAACCGCCCGACTGCCCACGAAGAACCCTACGTGGCGCTGGCCAGCGTGGCGGGTTGAGGAGGCACGCCATGCAGACCTTCCGGCAGGACCTGCTGCACTCGCTGCGCCACGGGCTTCAGACAGGCTGGCAGCGCGCGGTGCAGACCGCGCGCCTGAGCTGCGGCGTGCCCGACTACGACCTCTACGTGCGGCACCTGCGCGAACACCATCCCGAACGCACGGTGCCCAGCTACAAGGAGTTCTTCCGCGAGCGCCAGCTGGCGCGCTACAAGGGCACGGGCGGGCGCTGCTGCTGAGGCAGGCCGCTGCGCGCGTGTGGGCCGCGTCAGCCCGGCGCGGCCAGCGGGTCGTCGGGCAGCGGCTCGGTCTCGCGGATGGCCAGCCGGGCCTCGCCGAGCTGCCGCTCGACCGCCTGCACGATGCCGCCGGCTGCGGCCAGGCTCGACCCGGGCACCATCACCGCGATGTAGCCCAGCGCCGGCAGCTGACCCACCCCGCCGGTGAGGTATTCGCCGGCGATGAAAGCGGGAATGCCCTCGGCCTCCAGCGCGTCCTTCACCAGGTGCGCGTCGAACAGGTTGTCGGCCCGGTAGATGGTCTGCATGCCTGCACGCTAACCCGCAGGCCGCTGCCGGGCAAGCGGGACGGCTTGACTGTCCCGGCGGCGGCGACAGGTTAAACTTGGGCGTTTCCGCCCACGCATGCGAGCTGTGCCCAATGTCGACTGAAGATTCCGCCGTTGCGCTCACCCCGGCGGCTGCGCCCTCCGCGCAGCAGGATTTCATCCGGCAGATCGTGCGCGACGACCTGGCCAGCGGCAAGCACCGAGTCATCCACACGCGCTTTCCGCCGGAGCCGAACGGTTATCTGCACATCGGCCACGCCAAGGCGATCTGCCTGAATTTCGGCATCGCGGCCGAATCCGGCGGCTGGTGCAACCTGCGGCTGGACGACACCAACCCCGGCCGGGAAGACCCGGAGTTCGTCGAGGGCATCAAGGACGACGTGCGCTGGCTCGGCTTCGAGTGGCATGCGCTGCGCCACGCCTCGGACTACTTCGAGGTGTTCTATCGCGCGGCGCTGAAGTTGATCGCCGACGGCGTCGCCTATGTCGACGACCTCGACGCCGAGCAGATGCGCGAGTACCGCGGCACGCTGACCCTGCCCGGCCGCAACTCGCCGCATCGCGAACGCAGCGTGGAAGAAAACCTCGACCTGTTCCGGCGCATGCGCGCGGGCGAGTTTGCCGACGGCAGCCGCACCCTGCGCGCGAAGATCGACATGCGCGCCGGCAACATCAACCTGCGCGACCCGGCGATCTACCGCATCCGCAAGGTGACCCACCAGAATACCGGCGACGCGTGGCCGATCTACCCCATGTACGACTACGCGCACTGCCTGTCGGACGCGCTCGAAGGCATCACCCATTCGCTGTGCACGCTGGAGTTCGAGGACCACCGCCCGCTGTACGACTGGTTCGTCGACCGGGTCGACCTCGTCAACCATCCCGAGCTGTGGCAGCCGCTGCTCGACGCCGGGCTGCCCACGCAGCCGGCCAAGCCGCGGCAGATCGAGTTCTCGCGGCTCAACCTCAGTTACTGCATCACCAGCAAGCGCAAGCTGGCGCAGCTGGTCGGCGAGGGCTACGTGGACGGCTGGGACGACCCGCGCATGAACACCCTGCGCGGCCTGCGCCGGCGAGGCTTCACTCCGGCCGGGCTGCGCCTGCTGGTGGAGCGCGTGGGCGTCAGCAAGCAGAACAGCGTGATCGACTACGCGATCCTGGAAGGTTGCATCCGCGAGGATCTGGACGCCAGCGCGGCGCGCCGCATGGCGGTACTCGATCCGCTGAAGCTGGTGATCAGCAACCTGCCCGACGACCACGAGGAGCGGCTGATCTTCGCCAACCATCCCAAGGATGAAAGCTTCGGCACGCGCGAGGTGCCGTTCGCGCGCGAGCTGTGGATCGAGCGCGAGGATTTCGCCGAGCTGCCGCCGAAGGGTTTCCACCGGCTGAAGCCCGACGGCGAGGTGCGCCTGCGCGGGGTCGGCATCATCCGCTGCGAGCAGGTGCTGAAGGATGCCGACGGCAACGTCAGCGAGCTGCACTGCACACTCGATCCGCAGAGCCGCCACGGCATGTCCGGCGCCGAACGCAAGGTGAAGGGCACCCTGCACTGGGTCAGTGCACGGCATGCCGTCGCCGCCGAGGTGCGCCTGTACGACCGTCTGTTCAACGTGCCGGCGCCGGACAGCGAGGAAGACGGCAAGCGCTGGCTCGATCACGTCAATCCCGAGGCCAAGCGCGTGGTGCAGGCATGGCTGGAGCCGGCCGCCGCTGCGGTGGCGCCGGAGCAGCGCTTCCAGTTCGAGCGGCTCGGCTATTTCGTGGCCGACCGCGTCGATCATCGCGCCGATGTGCCGGTGTTCAACCGCACCGTGACGCTGCGCGATACCTGGGCGAAACAGGTCGGGCAGTAGGCGGATAAGACCATGCTGCCGCTGCAACTCCAGCTCACCCTGCCGCCGTGGATCGGCGAGGTTGCCGACGCGCAGCGGCGCTACGTGAGCGACGAGGAGCGCATGGGGCTGGCGATCGAGCTGTCGCGGCAGAATGTCGCGCGCGGCAGCGGCGGCCCGTTCGGGGCGGCGGTGTTCGAAGCCGACAGCGGTCGCCTGATGGCGGTCGGCGTCAATCGCGTGCTGCCGCAAAGCTGCTCGCTGGCGCACGCCGAGACAATGGCACTGATGCTGGCGCAGCAGCGCGCGGGTCAGCCGCGGCTGAACCAGACAGGCGGCCGCTACGTGCTGGCCAGCAGCGCGCAGCCGTGCTGCCAGTGCTACGGCGCGCTGGTCTGGGCCGGCATCGACGCACTGCTGATCGGCGCCCGCGCCGAGGACGTCGAGGCGCTGGCGCACTTCGACGAAGGTCCGCTGCCGGCCGACTGGATCGGCGAACTGACCCGCCGCCGC
>JAJZGE010000411.1 GCA_021798675.1 Pseudomonadota bacterium
CAAGTTCGTGCACTGGGGGCACGATCCGGCCGACCCGTCCAGCCTGTCCAGCATCCGCGTCTGGTCGATCGCACAGACGCCGGACGGTACGATCTGGGTAGGCACCGGCAACGGGCTGGACCGCCTGCGGCCGGACGGCCACGGCTTCGACCACGTGTCCTACCGGCCGCCCGGCGGCAAGGCCAGGAGCTTCGGCCTGGTGGGTGCGCTGCACGTGGATGCGCACGGACAATTGTGGATGGGCTGCGACTTCGGCGTGTTCCGCCGCGATGCGCAGGGCCGGTGGCACCACGTGCTGGCGGCCGATCCCCATGATTCGATGTCGGCCTGGCGCATCGACAGCGATGGCGACGAAGTGCGCATCGCCACCGACCACGGCCTGATGGTGGTCGGCCCGGACGGCTTGGCGCGGCGCTTCGGCGGCACCGCCATCCCCACCACCAACGTGATGGACAGCGTGCGCGACCAGGCCGGCCGACTGTGGGTGGGCACGCAGCGCGGGCTGTTCATGCAGCCGCGTCCCGGCGCTCCGGTGATGGCGGTCAGCAACCATCCGGTGCTCGATGGCGACCTGCCCGGCACCTGGGTGTGGCAGATGCTGGTCGATCGCTCCGGCGGCCTGTGGGTGGCGCTGTTCGACGGTGGCGTGGGCTACCTTGCGCCCGGCTGGGACAGCTTCAGCCGGTTCACCCACATCCCCGACGACCCGTCCAGCCTGCGCGACTCGATCGCCACCACCATGGCGCGCGACAAGGACGGGCTGCACGTGTGGGTGGGCGAGCGCGACGGCCGGGTGGACCGGCTCGATCCGGCCAGCGGCAAGGCGGAGCCGTTCTTCTCCAACCTCGACGGCGACGTGGTCGGGCTGACCCAGGACACGCGCGGCCGCCTGTGGGTGGTGCTGCAGGGCCACATCGCCGTGTGCAACATCGCGCATCGTCGCTGCAGGCGGGTCGATGCGCATGGCACCGGCATGCGGCACCCGCTGGAAGTGGAGCCGGGGCCGGACGGGGTGATGTATGCGCGCACCTTCGGCGAGGGCCTGTTCCGCATCGACCCGGACACCCTGGCGGTCGCGGCAATGCCGATGGACGAGCCCAACGAGAAGGTGCGCTGGGGCAGCCAGATGACTCTGCGCGACGGCGTGTTCTGGTATGCCAGCGACGGCGGCATGATGGAGCTGGACGAGGCGCACCGACGCTTCGTGATGGCGCCGGGCGCAACCCCGGGAAAGAGCGTGGATGCCTTCGCCTTCGCCGTGGACGGGATGTGGACCGCCAACATCAACGGCCTCACGCATTACCGCATTGAGGGCAACGCGCTGGCGCGCGACCGCACCGTGGGTCCGGCGCAGGGCTGGCCGTCGATCAATGTGGTGGACCTGCGGGTGGATGCGGAGGGTCGCGTCTGGGTATTCGGCCATGACGGGCTGTGGCGTTACGACCCGGCGACCGGCGCCCGCTCCTTCGGACTGCAGGACGGGCTGTTCAGCAGCGAGTTTTCGCGCGGCTACGCGCTGATGCCCAACGGCTACCTGTACGCCGCCACGCTGGGTGGCGTGGAGGCGTTCGATCCGGACCACATCGGCGCGTTCAAGGCGCCGCCGCCACTGGTGATCAGCGGCATCAGCGTGCGCAGGAAAGGCAAGCGGCGAACGCTGCCCGTCGACGGCGGCGTGGTGGACGTGGGCTGGCGCGACCGTCAGCTGGACGTGCAGGCACGCGTGTTCTCCTATCTCGCCCCCGCGGACAACCGCTACCGCTTCTACCTGCACGGCTTCGATCCCGGCTGGGTGGACGTCGGCAACCAGGGCGAGCGCGACCTCTCCGGCCTGGGCAGCGGCGACTACACGCTCGACGTGATGGCCACCGGCGCCGAGGGCGTGTGGACGCACCTCGCGCAACCGTTGCGCATCCACGTCGAGGCACCGCCCTGGCTGCGCTGGTGGGCGTGGTTGCTGTACGCCCTGGCGCTGGTCTCCGCGATCAGCCTGCTGTTGCTGGAGTGGCGCCGCCGCCTGGCGCAGCGCCACCATGTCGAACTGATCGAGCAGCGGCGCTCGCTGGCGGAGCAGGCCAGCTCGGCCAAGACCCAGTTCCTCGCCACGCTCAGCCACGAGATCCGCACGCCGATGACCGGCGTGATGGGCATGGCCGAGCTGCTGCTCAACACGCCGCTGGATGCGCGCCAGCGCGACTACACCCGCGCCATGCAGCGCTCCGGCGGCATGCTGATGAAGCTGCTGAACGACGCGCTCGACCTGGTGCGGATCGATTCCGGCCGGCTGGAACTGGAGCTGGAGCCCTACGATCCGCGCCAGCTGGTGGCGGACGTGGCCCAGCTGGAGCAGGGAGTGGCGTGGGGCAAGGGCCTGCGCTTCGAGGTTGAGATCGCCGACGACCTACCCGCGCGGGCGCTCGGCGACGCCATGCGCATCAAGCAGGTGCTGCTCAACCTCGCCAACAACGCGCTGAAGTTCACCGAACGCGGCCACGTGGCGCTGCGCGTCTCGCGCCGCGGCAACGACCTGCTGTTCAGCGTCAGCGATACCGGTCCCGGCATCCCCCAGCGCAGCCTCGCGCGCCTGTTCCAGCGCTTCGAACAGGAGGACAGCCCGCAGCGCCGCAGCGGCAGCGGCCTGGGCCTGGCGATCTGCCGCGAACTGGTGGAGATGATGGGCGGCAGCATCACGCTGCAATCGCAACTGGGGCACGGCAGCACGTTCACGGTGCGGCTGCCGCTGATCGAGGCGCTCGACGCCTCCGACGACGCCGTGCCCAGGCCGAACAGCAGCCGCCCGCTACGCCTGCTGCTGGTGGAAGACGATGCCATCGTCGCCGCCGTCGTCTCGGGTCTGCTGCAACAGCAGGGGCACTCGACCTGCCACATGGGCAACGGCCTGCTGGCGCTGGCCGAGCTGGAACGCAATCGCTACGACGCCGTGCTGCTCGACCTCGAACTGCCCGGCGTGGACGGCTTCCAGATCGCGCGGCTGATCCGCCAGCGCGAGCGCGACACGGATCGACGCCTGCCGATCGTGGCGGTGACCGCGCGCACAAGCGAAGACGACGAGGCACGCGCGCGGGCGGCGGGCATGGATGGCTTCCTGCGCAAGCCGCTCAGCGGCGAGCAATTGGCGACGACGCTGGCCGCGGTGCTCCGGGGCCCGGAGCAGGACGTGCCGGCGTCATCGATGGAAAGCGCGCTCTGACGGCGCCAGGCCTACATGTCGTGCTTCGACAATTCGAAGCCGCGCCGCTTGTACTCGCTCCAGCGCTCGCGCGATCCGGTGCGCTCGGCCTCGTCGGCGGGCACCACTTCCAGCACGCGCTGGAAATCCCCGCCGGCGCAGTCCTCGCGCAGGTTGATCACTAG
>JAJZGE010000412.1 GCA_021798675.1 Pseudomonadota bacterium
GGCGAAAGCCGGGATCCAGTGTCTTTGTATGTACACGAGTCGCTGGATTCCGGCCTTCGCCGGAATGACGCCTTTGGCGGGGTGCCGGCAGTGGTGGGATCTTGAAAACGGACGTACTGATCATCGGCGCGGGCGCCGCGGGCCTGATGTGCGCGATCACGGCCGGCCGGCGCGGCCGCGGCGTGCTGGTGGTCGACCACGCGAACAAGGTCGGCAAGAAGATCCTGATGTCCGGCGGCGGGCGCTGCAATTTCACCAACACTGGCGCGTCGCCGGCCAATTACCTCAGCGCCAACCCGCACTTCGCCAAGTCCGCGCTGGCGCGCTACACGCCCGCGGACTTCATCGCGCTGGTGGAGAGGCACGGTATCGGCTACCACGAGAAGGAGCTGGGACAGCTGTTCTGCGACGACTCCTCGAAGCAGATCGTGCGCCTGCTGCTGGACGAGTGCACTGCGGCCGGCGTGCGCATCGAAACGAGTTGCGGCGTCGAACGCGTGCGCCAGACGGGGGAGGGCTTCGCCGTGCTCACCGCGCGTGGCGAAGTGCATGCCGAGTCGCTGGTGGTGGCGACCGGCGGCCTGTCGATTCCCAGCATGGGCGCCACCGGCTTCGGTTATGAATTGGCACGCCAGTTCGGCCATGCGGTGCTACCCGTGCGCGCCGCACTGGTGCCGCTGACCCTGAGCGGCAAGCACCAGGAGCATTACGCCGACCTTGCCGGCGTGGCACTGCCGCTGGTGGAGGCGCGCGTGGGCAAGCGCGCGTTCCGCGCGGGCCTGCTGTTCACCCATCGCGGCCTCAGCGGGCCGGCCATCCTGCAGATTTCCTCGTACTGGCAGCCGGGCGACGACCTGCGGCTCGATCTCGCACCCGATGCCGAGCTGGGCGAGTGGTTGCTGGCGCAGCGCGCCGCGCGACCGGCGGCGGAGCTGAAGAACGTGCTGGCCGAGGCCTTGCCGAAGCGTCTCGCGCAACGCTTGTGCGAGCTGTTCTTCCCCAGCCGGCCGATGCGTCAGTACCGCGATGCCGAGTTGCGCGAGATCGGCCGGCAGTTGCACGACTGGCCGATCACCGCCAGCGGCACCGAGGGCTACCGCACCGCCGAAGTGACGCTGGGCGGCGTGGACACCGACGGGCTTTCCTCCAGCACCATGCAATCCAAGCTCGTGCCTGGCCTGTATTTCATTGGCGAGGTAGTGGACGTCACCGGCTGGCTGGGCGGCTACAACTTCCAGTGGGCCTGGGCCTCGGGCCATGCCGCGGGCGAGGTGGCATGACGCCGCGGCTTCGCGGCAGCTGAACGCATGGCCTGCTTCACTGCACGAATCGGATCGCCACGGAGCGCAAACATGAAAGTCGGTTTCCTTGGCCTGGGCGCGATGGGTGCCGCGATGGCGACGAACCTGCTCAAGGCCGGCCATGACGTGACCGTGTGGAACCGTTCGGCGGCAGCGGTACAGCCGCTGGCGGCACTGGGCGCCGCGGTGGCGTCCACGCCCGCCGCGGCAGCGCATGGCGACGCCGTGCTGAGCATGCTGGCGAACGACGAGGCGGTGCGCGGCGTGATCCTCGACGGCGGCGTGCTCGCGGCGCTGGCGCCCGGTGCGGTGCACGTGAACCACGCCACCGTGTCGGTGAAGCTGGCCGGGGAGCTCGCGCAGGCGCACGCGGCACGCGGCGTGGGCTATGTCGCCGCGCCGGTGTTCGGCCGGCCGGACGTGGCTGCCGCCGGCCGGCTCAACATCCTTGCCGCGGGCGAGGCGCGGGCGATCGAGCGCGTACGCCCGCTGCTGGAGGCGATGGGCAGCCGCGTATGGCCCTTGGGCGAGGCGCCGGAGCGCGCCAACGTGGCGAAGATCGCCGGCAACTTCATGCTGGCTTCGGCGATCGAGAGCATGGCCGAGGCCTCCGCCCTGGTGCGTGCGCACGGCATCGGCGCCGCGGATTTCCTCGAGGTGATGACGTCCACGCTGTTTGCCGCGCCGGCCTACCAGGGCTACGCGAAACTGATCGCCGGGCAGCGCTTCAAGCCGGCCGGCTTCGCGCTGCCGCTGGGCTACAAGGACGTGCGGCTGGCGCTGGAGGCTGGCGAGGCGGCGCGCGTGCCGCTGCCGTTCGCCGGCGTGTTGCGCGACAGCCTGCTGGAGGCGCTGGCCGCGGGCGACGAGGACGTGGATTGGTCGGTGCTGTCGCAGGTAGCGGCGAGGCGTGCGCGCCTCGACCAGCGCGGCCGCTAGCGCAGGCCCGCCAGCCAGCGGTCCAGCTGGTTCGCGAAGGCCTGCTTGTCGCGCGCATGAAACGGCGCATGCCCGCCGGTGTCGACGCCGGCACCGCGCAGCTCGTCCATGAAATTGCGCATCGTCAGGCGCTGGGCGATGGTGTCGGGGGTGTGCAGCGTACCGCGCGGGTCCAGCGCCAGTGCGCCTTTTTCGATCACCATGGCGGCCAGCGGAATGTCCTGCGTGACGACGAGGTCGCCGGCGTTCGCGCGGCGCGCGATCTCGTGATCCGCCACGTCGAAGCCACCGGGCACCTGCACCGCGCGCACGAAGCGCGAGGGCGGCGTGCGCAGGTACTGGTTGGCCACCAGGGTCACCATCACCTGCGTGCGCTCGGCGGCACGGAACAGGATCTCCTTGATCGGCACCGGGCAGGCGTCGGCGTCGACCAGGATCTGCGCCGTGCCGCTCATGCCGTGTTCCCGTCCCAGTGCAGCGCGCCGTCGACGATGGTGTGGGTGCGGCCGCCGACCCACACCGCGCCATCGGCGATGCGGACGACCAGTTGGGCGTCGTGGCCGATCTCGCGTCCCTGGCTCACCACGTAGCCGCCGGCCAGCAGGCCGCGCGGCTCGGCCTGGGCGATGTAGGCGGCGAGCAGGCCGTTGGCGGCGCCGGAAGCCGGGTCCTCGACGATGCCCACGCCAGCGGGGAAGGCGCGCACCACCAGTTGGTAGTCGGGATGCGCGCTGCGTGCGAACGCGCACAGGCCCATGCTGTCGCTGGCGTGGGCCAGCGCGCCGATGGCGCTATGGTCGGGTTGCCATGCGCGCAGCGCGGCTTCGCTTGCCACCTCGGCCAGCCACCAGCGGCGGCCGCCATCGACCAGTGCTGGCGGCAGCGTGCCGGCGTCGATGCCGGCCAGCGTGGCGGCGAGTAGCGGATGTGCGCCGTGGCCGGTCTGCAGCACCCGCTCGCCGGGTGACTTCAGCAGCAGGTGGCGTTGCGCAACTGCACCTTCCACCCGCATCGGCAGCACGCCGGCGCCGCATTCCTGCCACAGCAAGCCTTCGACGGGCTGCGTCAGGCCGCATTCCAGCGCGGCATGTGCGCTGCCGACACTGGGGTGGCCGGCGAACGGGATCTCCTTGTG
>JAJZGE010000413.1 GCA_021798675.1 Pseudomonadota bacterium
CAGCGTCTCGGCCACGGTGATCTGCACGTGGTCGATGTGGCTGGCGTTCCACAGCGGCTCGAACAGTGCGTTGCCGAAGCGCAGCGCCAGCAGGTTCTGCACCGTTTCCTTGCCGAGGTAGTGATCGATGCGGTAGGTCTGCGTCTCGGCGAACACCTTGCCTACCGCGTCGTTGATGCGGTTGGCGCTGGCGAGGTCGCGGCCGATCGGCTTTTCCAGCACCACGCGCGAGTGTTCGCCATTGAGGCCGCACTGGCCGAGCCGGCGGCAGATATCCTCGAACAGCTCGGGCGAGGTGGAGAGGTAGAACACGCGGATGTGCCCGGGCTGTTCGCCGATCAGCGCGGCGAACCCGTCCCAGCCCTCGTCCTTGCGCGCGTCCAGCGGCCGGTAGAACACCTGCTGCAGGAAGGCATCGACCTTCGCCGCTTCGGCGCCCTTGCCGGCCAGCGACTCGCGCAGCTGGGCGCGATAGCCGTCGTCGTCCAGCGGTTCGCGGGCCACGCCGACGATGCGGCTGCCGGCGGGAATCTGGCCGTCGGCGTAGCGGTGGAACAGCGCCGGCAGCA
The DNA here is from genome assembly GCA_021798675.1 of Pseudomonadota bacterium. Next base: position 570 of record JAJZGE010000413.1, read on the forward strand.
GCTTGCGCAGGGCGAGGTCGCCGGTGCCGCCGAAGATCACCAGGTCGAACGGATCGACCGTCTGGAAAGTAGCCGTCACGCAATGCACCTCGATACGGGGGGAGCGGCAGGCCGTGGGGTTCCGGCCCGTCCCGCGACGATAGTACCAGTGGGATACCACGGCAAGCACCGCCTTGCATACGAATTCATATGCTCATTTCGACGCGTCATTTCGGCGCCCTGGACGAAATGGACGTCCAGACCGCTTGCGGCCAATGGTTTGCTATTGGTATCTTGCGAGCATGGAAACCGCCCTGGCCCGCGAATACCGCCGCATTTGCCGCGATCCGTCCAGCCACCAGCCGCTGGCCTACCTGCGTTTGCGCAGCGCGATCCGCAACGTGGTGGAGCAACGCGCCATCGAACCCGGCCAGGCGCTGCCCAGCGAGCGCGACCTGTCGCAGGTGCTCAAGCTGTCGCGCGTCACCGTGCGCAAGGCGATCGCCGGGCTGGTCGAGGAGGGCCTGCTGACCCAGCGCCACGGCGCCGGCACCTTCATCGCCGAGCGCATCGTCAAGCCGATGTCGCGGCTGTCCAGCTTCACCGAGGACCTGCGCGACCGCGGCCTGCGGCCGCGCTCGGAGTTCTTCGAGCGCAGCGTGGGCGAGGTGACCCCGGAAGAGGCCATGGCGATGAACCTCTCGCCCGGCTCGCTGGTGGTGCGCCTGCATCGCGTGCGCTACGGGCAGGACGAGCCGCTGGCGATCGAGCGCACCGTGGTGCCTGCCAGCGTGCTGGCCGACCCGATGCTGGTACGCGACTCGCTGTACGAAGTGCTGGAGTCGCTGGGCTGCCGCCCGAAGCGCGCCTTGCAGCGCCTGCGCGCGGTATCGCTGAACGCGCAGCAGGCGCGCCTGCTGCACGTGGCCGCCGGCAGCGCCGGGCTCAACATCGAGCGGCGCAGCTTCCTCGACGACGGCCGCGTGGTCGAGTTCACCTGCTCCTGGTATCGCGGCGACATCTACGACTTCGTCGCCGAACTGCACGCCGACTGACCCCCTCCCCACACGAGAAAGCCATGCACGCCAGCGACACCCTGATGTTCCGCGAAGCGCACGAATCCGCCGACGTGGTGGCGCGCCAGTTCGCCGCCAACGAGCGTGTGGTGACGGAACTCGCAGCGGCGCTGCGCGCGCAGCCGCCGCGCTTCATCGTCACCTGCGCGCGTGGCAGCTCGGACCATGCCGCGGCCTACGCCAAGTACGTGTTCGAGACCCAGCTCGGTATCGTCACCGCCTCGGCCTCGCCGTCGATCACCTCGGTGTACGCGGCGCCGCAGCAGTGGGAAGGCGCGCTGTTCGTCGCCATCTCGCAGTCCGGCAAGAGCCCGGACCTGGTGCGCAACGCGCAAGCCGCCAAGGTCGCCGGCGCGCGCGTGGTGGCGATGGTCAACGTGGAGGATTCGCCGCTGGCGGAGATCGCCGACACCGTGATCCCGCTGCACGCCGGCCCCGAGCGCAGCGTGGCCGCTACCAAGAGCTACCTCGCCGCGCTGGCCGCGATCCTGCACCTGTGTGCGCGCTGGCACGGCGACGCCAGGCTGGTCGCCGCGCTGGAAGCGCTGCCTGATGCGCTGCGCCAGGGCTGGGACGCGGACTGGTCGGCGCTGACCGACGGCCTGGTCGACGCGCACAACCTGTTCGTGGTCGGCCGTGGCTTCGGCTTCGCCGCCGCGCTGGAAGCCGCGCTGAAGTTCAAGGAGACCTGCGGCCTGCACGCCGAGGCGTTCAGCGCCGCCGAGGTGAAGCACGGCCCGATGGCGCTGGTCGGCCCGCACTTCCCGGTGCTGTGCTTCGCCCAGGACGACGGCACGCTGGACAGCACGCTGGCGGTGGCGGACGAGTTCCGCCAGCGTGGCGCGCAGGTGCTGGTGGCCGCGCCGGGCCGCCGCGGCGAAGGCTTCCTGCCGCTGGCAGCCGGCTTGCCCGCGCTGTGCACGCCGCTGCTCACCATCCAGAGCTTCTACCGCGCCACCAGCGCGCTGGCGCTGCGCCGGGGCTTCAATCCCGACGTGCCGCCGCACCTCAACAAGGTCACCGAGACGGTGTGAGCGTGTGAAAACCTGCGGCCCAGGGAGGGGCCGCGCGTTGGCCATCCGCGTCGCGGATGGCCAACGGAGCCAAAGCCGGACAGCGGCCGGCTTTGGCGAGACTGGAAAGTGCAGGAAGCACTTTCCAGTCCTCAAGCAACGGTTTTGCTTTGCTGATCACCGCGTGACGCTTCATTTCCTCTTTGCACCGATGCCGCCGCCCATGACCATTGCCCTCACGAACGCCCGCGTCCTCACCACCCACGGCTGGCGCGACGATCTCGCCGTGCTGGTCGAGGGCGAACGCATCGTCGCGCTGCTGCCGCCCGAGCACGCCGCGGTGCGCGCCGCGCAGGCGCAGGACCTGGCCGGCGCGTTGCTGGTGCCGGGCTTCATCGACACCCAGGTGAACGGCGGCGGCGGTGCCCTGTTCAACGCCGCACCCACGGTGGAAACCATCCGCGCCATCGGCGCCGCGCACCGCAGGTTCGGTACCACCGGCTTCCTGCCCACGCTGATCAGCGACAGCACGGAGACCCTGCGCGCCGCGCTGGCGGCAGTCGAGCAGGCCTTCGACGAGGCCGTGCCGGGCCTGCTCGGCGTGCACTTGGAAGGCCCGTACCTCGCGCCCGAGCGCAAGGGCGTGCACGACCCGAAGTGGTTCCACGTGCCGGGCGAAGAGGAGCTCGCCCTGCTGTGCGCGCCGCACCGCGGCGTGCGGCTGGTGACGCTGGC
>JAJZGE010000414.1 GCA_021798675.1 Pseudomonadota bacterium
CCTTCATGTGGCGGTCGACGTTCTCCACCACGATGATCGCGTCGTCCACCACCAGGCCGATCGCCAGCACCAGCGCCAGCAGGGTCAGCAGGTTGATCGAGTAGCCCAGCGCCAGCATCACGAAGAAGGTGCCGATCAGCGAGAGCGGCATAGCGATCACCGGAATGATCACCGCGCGCAGGCTGCCGAGGAACAGGAAGATCACCAGCGTGACGATCACCAGCGCCTCGACCAGGGTCTTGATCACCTCGTTGATCGAGCTGTTCACGAATACCGTGCCGTCATAGACGATCTGCCCGGTAAGCCCGCTGGGCAGCTGGCTCTGGATGTCCGGGAACGCATCGCGCACGCGCTGGGCGACGTCGAGCACGTTGGCGTCCGGTGCCACCTTGATGCCGATGAACACCGAGCGCTTGCCGCTGAAGGCGACGTTGAAGTCGTAATTCTCCGAGCCCAGCGTCACCGTGGCCACATCCTGCAGCCGCACGATCGCGCCGTTGACCTGCTTGATCGCCAGCTGCCTGAACTGCTCGACCGTGTGCAGGCTGCTGTCGGTGGTGAGATCCACCGTCACCGCCTGGCCCTTGCTGGAACCGACCGCAGCCAGATAGTTGTTCGACGCCAGCGCGCTGTTCACGTCGCTGGCGGTGACCCCGCGCGCGGCCATCTTGGCCGGATCGAGCCACGCGCGCAGCGCGAACTGGCGCGCACCGAGCAGTTCGGCGGTCTGCACGCCCTGGATCGAGTCGAGCTTGGGTTTGACCACGCGCGACAGGTAGTCGGTGATGTTGTTGGTGGGCAGCACATCGCTGTAGAAGCCCATGTACATCGCGTCGACGGTCTCGCCGGTCTGCACGGTCAGCACCGGCTGCTGCGCCTGCGGCGGCAGCTGGTTCCTGACCGAGTTGACCTGGGTGGTGATCTCGGTCAGCGCACGGTTGGCGTCGTAGTTCAGGCGCAGCGTGGCGGTGATGGTGGACACGCCGGCCACGCTGGTGGAGGACAGGTAGTCGATGCCTTGCGCCTGCGAGATCGCCTGCTCCAGCGGCTGCGTGATGAAGCCGGCCATGGTCTGCGCGTCGGCGCCGTAATAGGCGGTCGACACGGTGACCGTGGCGTTCTCGGTCTTCGGGTACTGGCGCACGGTGAGGCTGGTGACGGCCTTCACGCCCAGCACCAGGATCAGCAGGCTGACGACGATCGCCAGCACTGGCTTGTGGATGAACAGGTCGGTGAATTTCATGGCCCGGGCTCAATGCTCCTGCGGCGTGGGGTTCGCGCTGTCCGCCGGCTGCACGCTGTTGTCGATCGCAATCGGCGCGCCGTTCTTGAGCTTGATCTGGCCGCTGCTCACCACCTCGGTACCGGCGCTGATGCCCTTCACGATCGCCACCTGATCGCCGCGGGTGGCGCCGGTCGTGACGAACGCCTGCTGCACGGTGGGCGGCAGCGCGGCGCCCTTGGCGTCCTTGCCCTTGGACGGCTGCACCACGTACACCGTGTCGCCGTAGGGGTTGTAGACGATCGCTGCCTGCGGCAGCGTCAGCCGCTGCTGCTGGCGGCCGACTTCGACGCTGACGTTGGCGAACATGCCCGGGGTGAGCGCCTGGTCGTGGTTTGGCACAGTGGCCTCGACCTGCACGTTGCGGGTGCTGCTGTCGACGCGGGGGCTGATCGCGCTGAGCCTGCCGCTGAACTGGCGGCCGGCATACGCATCCAGGCTCAGGTGCACCACCTGCCCCACTTGCAGCCGGCCCAGCTCGCTCTGCGGCACGAAGAAGTCCACCAGCAGCGGATCGAGCTGCTGCAGCGTGACCACCGCGGTTCCCGCGCTGAGGTAATCGCCGGGGCTGGTAGTGATGATGCCGGCGCGGCCGGCGAACGGCGCGCGCAGCTGCTTCTTCGACACCACCACGGTCTGCTGCGCCACCGCGGCCTGGCGCGCCTTGAAGTCGGCCGCCGCGCTGTCGTAGCCGGCCTGGCTGATCGCCTGCGCCGCCAGCTGCTGACGGGCCCGCTCAAGCGTGATCTTCGACAGCTGCGCATTGGCCTGCAGCTGCTGCAGCAGCGCCACGTCGTCGCCATCGCGCAGCTGCAACAGCGGTTGGCCCTGTTTCACATCCTCGCCGGATTTCAGGGTCACCGCGGTGACCAGCCCGGCAACGTCCATCGCCAGCTCGGCGCCGCGCGCCGCACGCAGTGTGCCGACGGCGCTCAGCAGGGGCTGCCAGCTCTGCTCGCTGGCCTTGACCGTGCTGACCGTGGCCGGTGCCGGCTGGGGCATGCTGCGGATCATCCGCACCACCAGCAGCACCTTGATGCCGGCGATCACCGCGATCAGCAGCACCACGCTGACGATCATCCAGATCATGCGCCGGGTGGTGCTCGGTTGCTTGTCGACGCGCGTGGTCATGCGCGAACTCCTCGGGTTGGGGCGATCATCCGCGATCGCGAAAGTCGGATAGGACTACGGCTTCTGGTTGGCTACCTGGGCGTCGCTGCGCCAGCCGCCACCGAGCGCGATGTACAGCGCGGCGGTGTCGGACAGGCGTGCCGCGCGCGCCTGGATCAGGCTGATGCGCGCCTGCTGGTCGCTGCGTTCGGCATTCAGCAGGTTGAGATAGCCGGTGGCGCCGATCCGGTACTGCTGCCGGGTCAGCGCGAGCTGCTGTGCCGCCGCGCTTTCGGCGGTCGCCTGCGCGGCCAGCGTCTGCGCGTCATAGTCCAGCGCCTGCAGCGCATCGGCCACGTTCTGGAACGCGGTCAGCACGGTCTGCCGCCAGTCCGCCGCGGCCTTGTCCAGGCCCGCCTGCGCCGCGCGCTTGCGGTGCAGCAGCTGGCCGCCATGGAACAGCGGCTGGGTCAGGTTCAGCCCCAGCGACCAGACCCCGCTGCCGGCGGAAAACAGGCCGCTGCTGCGCAGCGCCTGCGAGCCGGCGCTGCCGGACAGGGTGATCTGCGGCAGCATCGCCGCGGTCGCCACGCCGACCTGCGCCGAGGCGGCATGCAGCTGCGCGGAGGCCGCCCGGATGTCCGGCCGCTGCTCGACCAGCTGCGCGGGCAGGCTGACCGGGATGTCCTGCGGCAGGCGCACGCCGTCCAGCGTCAGCGGCGACATCGCCAGCTGCGCCGGCGTGGTGCCCAGATAGGTGGCCAGCTGATTCCGCGTCGCGGCGAGCCGGGCGCGCAGCGGTGGCAGGGTCGCTTCGGTGGCGGCCAGCTGCGTGCGCACGGCCAGCGTATCGGTGAGCGAGGTGGCGCCGATCTGCTGCTGGCGCTGCGCGATGTCCAGGCTCGTGCGCTGCATGGCGACGATCTGCCCGGTCGCACGGATCTGCTCGCGCAGCGAGGCTTACTGCAGCGAGGCGGTG
>JAJZGE010000415.1 GCA_021798675.1 Pseudomonadota bacterium
CGATCAGCCATCGCGCGAGCGCGCCGCGCCCGGTGTGGCCGACCACGATGTGGTCGATGCCGTGCTGGGTCACCTGGCTCAGCAGCACGTCGCCGGGCATGCCGTGGGTGAGTTCCACGTCGACGAGGCGCGTGGTGTCCGCATCGAGTGAGGTCAGTTCATCGCTCAGCTCCTGCGCGCGCTGGATGCCGGAGTCGGACATCATCAGGGCACAGGTGTCGCCGCCTTCGGCCACCTGCAGTACCGACACTACGCGCACCCGGCCGCCGCACGCGCGCGCCAGATCCATCGCGAACGCAAAGGCGCGGCGCGCGGCCTCCGATCCGTCGTAACCGACCAGCGAGTATTTCGGCATGCCTGCTCCCGTCGTGGCGAAACGTGGTTGGCCGCAGTGTGGATGCCGTTGCGTTAGCGAAACATCAAGATGAACGGAAGCGCGCAAGGCTCACGCCGTCGTCACGATGGCGCATCGACGCTGCATCGTGCGTCCCCGCCGGAAGATCCGGCAGCGACGCACCGAATCCGCAGACGGAGGAGAACACAATGAGCAAGCGCACTCTCGCACTGACCGCCGCCCTGCTGCTTGGCGCAGGCGCCCTGGCTACCGTGCCGGCCACGCCCGCCCATGCCGCCGAGGCGAACGTGAAGTGCCATCTCGAATTCAGCCTGTCGGGCTGGTCGATCCTCTACAAGCACGCCGAAGGCAGCGGTACCGTGCGCTGTGACAACGGCCAGCAGGCCCCGGTGAAGATTTCGGTGGTGGGTGGCGGTCTCACCGCCGGCAAGTACCGCATCGACCACGGCACCGGCGACATCACCCATGTGCGCAGCATCGACGACGTGTTCGGCAGCTATGCGCAAGCCGGCGCCGAGGCCGGCGTGGTCAAGAGCGGCACGGTGCAGGTGCTGACCAAGGGTACGACCTCGCTGGCACTGGCCGGCCACGGCGAAGGCGTCAATCTCGGCGTGTCGGTGGGGCGCTTCACCATCAGCCGTCGCTGACCGATCGGAGGGCGGCAGCGAAGGGCGTCGTGCGACGCCCTTCGCCAGCGCGGCGGCGTACACTGGGCGTCGCCATTCCCGTGGAAGCCCCCATGCGCCGTCTTTCCCTGCTGTTCGCATTGACCTTGCTGTGCGGTCTGTTCGCCGTCTCCGCGTCGGCCGCCGACGCCATGCCGCAAGTCGGCACCGCCGCGCCGGCCTTTCGCCTGCAGGACCAGAACGGACACTGGCGCAGCCCCGCCGATTACCACGGCCATTGGCTGGTGCTGTACTTCTACCCCAAGGATTTCACGCCCGGCTGCACCACCGAGGTCTGCACCTTCCGCGACGACATCGCCAAGTTGCGGCAAGCCGGTGCGTCGGTGGTGGGCGTGAGCCTGGACGATGCGAAATCGCACGCCAAGTTCGCGGCGAAGTATCACGTGCCGTTCCCGCTGCTGGCCGATACGGATCGCAAGACGGCCACCGAATACGGCGTGCTGAGCAACATGCTGGGCTTCCACTACGCCAAGCGCACCACCTTCCTGATCGACCCGCAGGGCAAGATCGCCAAGGTCTACGTGGACGTCGATCCGAAGGCGAATTCCAGCCAGGTGCTGGCCGACCTCGTCCGGCTGAAGCAGGCGGCGCACTGATGCCGGTGCTCACGCCTGCCGATCCCCGGCACGCATCGCGCGGATTCGCGGCATGGCGCATGGTGGCCTGGCTGCTGCTGTTGCTGGCCGGATTCGGTTGCGTGCAATACCTCTCGCACGCCCAGATGCTCTGGGCACAGCGCGCCAACGTGGCTCCGGAGGATGGCGCGGCGTTGCACCGCATGCTGGCCTGGGACATCGGTTACTTCCTCGCAGCCTTCGCGCTGATCGTGTTGTGTGCCGGCTGCATCCTGCGCCAGGGATGGGCGCGGGTGCCGCTGCGCGTGGCTTGCGGCGCGCTGGCGCTGTGGGCGCTGGTCGGCGGCGGCATGATGCTGGCGCAGTGGCCGCAGTTCGATCGCGCCAGCGCCGATGCGCTGGCCCAGCTGAGCCGGGATGACGTGATGCGCGCCGCCGTGCTGCATGCGCGACGCGTCTACCGCATGACGCTGGGATTGAAGGCCGCCGCGATCCCGGTGTTGCTGTGGCTGGCCTGGCGGCTGGGTACGCCGGTGGTGCGCATGCAGTTCCGCCATCGCGCTTGAACCTGATAGCCTGGCTGCGCTTCGCGACATGATGCTGTTCGACAGGGAGGCTGTGCGCATGAAACGCTGGGTGTTGTGTGGTGCGGGGATGATGATGTCAACGGCGGTGGGGGCTGCCGGGTCCGTCGGCGGATCGGTGCGGGCGAGTATGCTGGTCGCCGGCATGATCCAGGAGGCGCCGAACGGCAATGTGGCGGCCTTTGCGCTGGACCACCCGGAAAAGCTGCCGCCTGCGGTCAGGAGTTTGCTGGACCAGGCCATTCCGACCTGGCAGTTCGATCCTGTGGCGGCCAAGGAAGGAGCGGCTGCCGTGAAGGTTCCGATCGCCGTTCGCGTGGTAGCGACGACGTTGCAAGATGGCAAGGTTCGTCTTGAGATCGAGGGCGTTCACTTTGGGCCGAAAGACAGCCACCCCGGCATCGCGGTCGTGAAGCAGGACACTCCCGTCTATCCGCCGGCTGCGGAGCGCGCGCTGGTGCACGGCACGGTGTACTTGGCGCTCCGGGTAGACCGCATGGGCAAGGTGGCCGATGTCGCCGTGCAGCAGGTGGACATGGGCGTGGTCGGGCGCGACGCCGAATTGAGCCATTGGCGTGAGGTCTTTGGCCGGGTATCCAGGGAGGCGGCACGCCATTGGACCTTCACGCCAGCGACGGATGCGGCCTCGCCCTATCGCATCGTGAGGACTTCCGTGACATTTGCCATCAAGGCTTTCAACGGCCGCAGCACCCAGCCAAGGTATGGGCAATGGAACGTCTATGAGCCGGGTCCGGTGCAGCCGGTGCCGTGGCTGGGCAAGGAGCCGTCGGCGGGCGGTGTCGATGCCTTGCCCGACGGAGACATCGATCTGGTCGGGCATGGCTTGCGCCTGCACCTGCCGAAGTCGTCGACCTGAGCAGGTGATGGTTGAACCGCTGGGGCGGCTTGTCCTGCGGGTCGGGGACATGTTCAGCATGGGTTGACCTGCCTGCGGTTATCGGTGCGTGGCCTTGTTCGTGGAAGTCCATTGATGTCTGTCCGCCGCCTGTCGCTGTTCCTGCTGCCGCTGTTCGCCCTATCGCCGCTGCATGCCCAGGACCTCGCCGCCACCTGCCATGCCACCAGCAGCTACGACGTGACACTGCGCCCGGGCAGCGTGCTGTTCGATCGCCCGTCGCCCGCACCCACGCAGGTGG
>JAJZGE010000416.1 GCA_021798675.1 Pseudomonadota bacterium
GCAGGACATCTGCGACTACCCGCACCGCCGCAAGCGGCTATACGTGCGCGGCGATGAAGGCGACCTGGTCGATTTCGATGCCATCCAGCCGGATGGATGAGCTCCGGCGGCGAATCACTCCACCGCGATCACCGACAACACCTCGGCACGACGCGCCAGCAGCGCCTCCATGCCCGACTGCGCGAGGATCGCGGACAGGCCGCTCGCCGCCGTGGCCGGATCGAGCAGTTGGGCCGACGCGTCGAGCGCCGACTTCGCCGCCATCACCAGCTCGCCGTCCACCGCCGCCAGGCGTTCGAGCGCCTCACGCTCGTTGAGGTGCCGCTGCGTCACCCGATCCATTTCCGGCACCGGTGCGGTGCGTACCCTGGTCTCCAGCGACTCGATGCCTTGCTGCGCGCGCTGCAAGCCTTGCGCGGTGGCCACGGCCGCCGGGTCCGGAAACGGGTGCTCGCGCGTCGGCGCGGGCAAGTGCTCGCGGCGCCAGTCGCGCTCCAGGCCAGCCAGGTGCGCGCGCATCGCGGCCAGCATCTCGCTGACCTTGGCGCGGATCAGCAGGTCGTCCGCACGCAGCTGGTTTTCCTTGCGATAGAAGTTGTAGCCCCAGCCGTAGAACAGGTTCGACAACACCTGCTTGGCCGGGCCGGCGGAGTCGATCGGGTTGTCCGTCGTCTTCAGTTCCATGTCGTCTCTCCCATCCCGTGGACAGACCGCGCCGCGCGGGCGCGGTCCGCATCAGCAGCGGTCACGCCTTGGGCGGCACCGCCGGGGCGTGGCCATCGGGTACGGGGTAGGTGCCCATCGTGGCGCCGCCGATCGAGAACGGGGCACCCACCGCCATGTTCGGCGCGGAAACCAGGCCGCGCTCGGCCATCTTCAGCGCCGTGTAGTAGCGCACCGCCTCGACCTCGCTGAGGCCGAAGGCACGCAGCGAGATCAGCTCGCGCATACGGTCGTCCTTCGGCAGGATCAGCACCTTGGCGTCGTTCAGGGTGATGCCGAACACCGCCAGGAACGCGCTCATGTGCTCCTTCAGGAGTTCCACCACTTCGTGGATGTGCTCGTTGATCCGCTCCATCGGCGTCACCTGCACGATCTGGTTGATCGCCTGCTCGACTACCGGCGCCGCGTAACTGGCCACTTCGTCGGCCTTGATGTAGTGCCCGCTGAAGGGCATGTGCGTGGTGAGCTTGAGCGCGTCGTCCTTGCTGTCGACGTGGATGTAGTAGTCGACCTGGTAGACCATCTCGGCCATCTCCGCCGAGGTGGCGACGCCGCTGGCGCGCACCAGCAGCTTGGCGCGGTTGACGTACAGCACTTCGTATTGCCACGGCGAATTGCCGCCGAAGAAGCCGCTGACGAAACCGCCGACCAGCGGCTTGTCGGGCGTCTGGATCGGGTACTGCCCGGTGTCGTAGACGCCGAGCACCGCGCCGCGCGACTTGAGCACGGCGAAATGGTTGGCCTCCACGGTCAGCAGGCTGCCCGAGACGATGCTCGCATCCGGGTAATGGTAGGCCAGCACATCCGGCCCCATGATGTCGGTGCCGTTGTCCTGCAGGGTCGAGATCACTTGCCGCGTCAGTGCCATGGTCATTCCCTCGTGCTGTGGATGGTGTGCGCCTGTCCCTGGCCCGGCCCCGATGCGCTGGATCTGCCTGGCGATGCCGACAATACGCTGCACCGATTATGGGCCAGCCCACGGCGCAAGTTCTTGGCAGGAACATTCGTCCATGGGCACCCTGCCCTGGATCACGCACCGCGGGAAGTTTTCGCGGAAAATCGCCCATGGCCAACCCTGGCCACGCTCCACGAACTGCATGAGGCCCGCCGTGTCCTTCCTGCAAGACGCCCCCCAACTGGCCCACCCATACCGCGACGAACGCCTGCTGCACGCGCTGCTCGACCGCGTCCTCCCGCACCCGCGCCGCGCCGCGCTGGACACCGACCTCGATGCGCTGGGCGACTACGCGCTGATGGCGTGGCAACGCGCCGGCACGACCACGCGACGCAAGCCGGTGCTGACGCCGTGGGATGCCTGGGGCCGCCGCGTCGACCGCATCGAGCTGACCACGGCCTGGCAGGAGGGCCCGCACCTCGCCACGCGGCACGCGGTGCTCGCCGCCGGCCACGAGAACCACGAGCACGCGCGGCTGGAGGAGTTCGCGCGCGTCTACCTCTACCACGTGGCCAGCGAGTTCTACACCTGCCCGCTGGCGATGACCGACGGCGCGGCGACGGCGCTGAAAGCCTCGGGCAACCAGGCGCTGATCGAACGCGCGATGCCGCACTTCCTCAGCCGCAACCCGGCCACGTTCTGGCTCAGCGGCCAATGGATGACCGAAACCCACGGCGGCTCGGACGTGGGGCAAACCGAGACCGTGGCGAGGCGGGACGCCGACGGCCAGTGGCGGCTATACGGCCGCAAGTGGTTCAGTTCCGCGGTGGTGGGCGAAGCGGCTCTGGCGCTGGCGCGGCCTGAAGGCGCAGGCGAGGGATCGGGCGCACTGGCACTGTTCTACGTGGAGACCATGGATGGCGTGCAGCGCAAGCCGCAGCTCGTCATCGACCGCCTCAAGGACAAGCTCGGCACGCAGGAGCTTCCCACCGCCGAGATCCATCTCGACGGCCTGCCGGCCTGGCCGCTGGGCGAATTGTCGAACGGCGTGCGCCAGGTGGCGCCGATGCTCAACGTCACGCGGACCTGGAACGCGGTGTGCGCCATCGCCAGCATGGCGCGGGCGATCGCACTGGCGCGCGACTACGCGATGCGCCGGCAGGTTTTCGGCCGTCCGCTGATCGAACAGCCGTTGCACGCGCAGACGCTGGCCGACATGCAGGCCGAGTTCGAGGGCGCGTTCGTGCTGGCCTTCGAGGTGGCGCATCTGCTGGGCCGCGTGGAGCACGGCAGCGCCGCGCCGCGCGAGGCAATGCTGCTGCGCCTGCTCACGCCGCTGGCCAAGCTGTGGACGGGCAAGCTCGCGGTGCGCCTCTGCTCCGAGGCGCTGGAGTGCTTCGGCGGCGCCGGCTACATCGAGGACACCGGCCTGCCGCAACTGCTGCGCGACGCGCAGGTCTACGCGATCTGGGAGGGCACCACGAACGTGTTGTCGCTCGATGCGCTGCGCGCGCTGGCCGGCGATGGACTGGATGCGCTGCGCGCCGCGGTCGCCGCGTGGCAACAGGGTGCCGATCCGCATGCCGCGTTCGCCATCGATGCCGCGCTGGATGCCGCTGTCGCCCACCTCGATGTCGCACCTGCGCAGCGCGCCACGCTGGAAGCCGGCGCGCGCGGCATCGCGATCACGCTGGCGCGCTGCGCGACGGCGGCGTTGCTGGCGCGGCAG
>JAJZGE010000417.1 GCA_021798675.1 Pseudomonadota bacterium
ACGCCGGCCTCGGCCAGCGCTTCGCGTACCTCGTCCAGCTTGAACGGCTTGATGATGGCGGTGATCCACTGCATGCAGTTGCTCCGGCGGAAGGCTCGAAAGCCATTCAGCAGGATGCGTGCCAGCTGCGGTAGGCGCCTGGAATGGCCGTTTGGACGGCCAAACGGCGCCGGTGCGCGCGAGGCTGGTGCAAGGATTGCCTGTTGTTGGTGCAATGTCGCGTGGGCGCGCGCTTGCCCAGGCCAGGGGTGCCCCTCTCCCGTTGCGGGAGAGGGGGAGTCGGTCAGCCCTTCAGCTTCCCGGCCTGCTCGCGCATCGCCGCGAGTTGGGTGTTCCAGTCCACGATGCGCTGGCGCTCCTGCGCCACCACCTCGGCCGGCGCGTTGGCGACGAAGTTCGCGTTGCCCAGCTTGCCTTCGCACTTCCGGATTTCACCCTCGACGCGGGCGATTTCCTTGGCGAGGCGCGCCTGCTCGGCGCCGAGGTCGATCAGGCCGGCCAGCGGGATCAGTACGCGCAGCGAGCCGACCACGGCGGCCGCGGCAGCAGGCTCCGTGGCGCCCGGTTCGATCCAGGCCGGCGCTTCGGTGCGGGCGAGGAAGGCGACCTGCGTGGCGAACTTCGCGGCACGCGTGCGATCCGCGGCCTCGCCACCGGCGAGCAGCAAGGGAATGACCTTGCCCGGTGCGATGTTCATCTCCGAGCGGATCTTGCGGATGCCCGAGAGCACCGCCTTGAACCACTCGATCTCGGCGGTGGCCGCCTCGTCCGGGGCGAAGTCAGCGGCTTGCGGATAGGGACGCGCGTAGACGCTGGCTTCGGCCAGGCCGAGGCGCGGCGCCACTTCCTGGTAGATCTCCTCGGTGATGAACGGGATCACCGGGTGCAGCGCGCGCAGCACCGCTTCCAGCACCACCAGCAGCGTTTGGCGCGTGGACGCGGCGGCCGCCGCGTCGTCGCCGTTGAGCGCGGGCTTCGAGAGTTCCAGGAACCAGTCGCAGTATTCGTTCCACACGAACTCGTACAGCGCCTGCGCCAGGTGGTCGAAGCGGTACGAGGCGAAGTGCTGCTCCACCTCGGCCAGCGTCTGCCCGAGGCGGGTGAGGATCCAGCGTTCGGCCTCGGTCGCGGGTATGCCGGCCGGTGCGGCGAGCTGGCCTTCGGGCAGGTTCATCAGCACGAAGCGCGCGGCGTTCCACAGCTTGTTGCAGAACGCCTTGTAGCCTTCGGCGCGCTTGAGGTCGAAGTTGATGGTGCGGCTGTAGCTGGCCAGCGCGGCGAAGGTGAAGCGCAGCGCGTCGGTGCCGATCGCCTTGATGCCGTCGGGGTAGTCCTTGCGGATGCGCTTCTCCACCTTTTCGCGCACCTGCGGGATCAGCAACGACTTGGTGGACTTCTCCACCAGCGGCTCCAGCGCGATGCCGTCGATCAGGTCCAGCGGATCCAGGGTGTTGCCCTTGGACTTGGACATCTTCTGGCCTTCGGCGTCGCGCACGATGGCGTTGATGTACACCTCGCGGAACGGCACCTGGCCGGTGAAGTACTTGGTCGCCATCACCATGCGCGCGACCCAGAAGAAGATGATGTCGAAGCCGGTGACCAGCACGGCGCTGGGCAGGAAGATCCTGTCGGCCTGCCAGTCGGCGACGGGCTCGCCACGCTCGTTCTGCACCGGGCCGTTGGCCGGCCAGCCCAGCGTGGAGAACGGCCACAGCGCAGAGGAGAACCAGGTGTCGAGCACGTCCTCGTCCTGCTTCAGCGTGCCCACCGGCGGCTGCACGGCATGGGTGCGTGCATCGGCCTCGTCCTCGCCGACGAAGATATTGCCCTGCTCGTCGTACCACGCCGGAATGCGGTGGCCCCACCAGAGCTGACGACTGATACACCAGTCCTGGATGTTCTCCAGCCACTGCGTGTAGGTGGTGCTCCAGTTCTCCGGCACGAATTTGATCTCGCCGGAGCGCACCGCGTCCAGCGCAGGCTCGGTGATCGCCTTGCGGCCGCCCGGACGGCCATCCTTCTGGACGTCCGAGGTGAGATCGACGAACCACTGGTCGGTGAGCATCGGCTCGATCACCGCGTCCGAACGCTGGCTCACCGGCACCTGCAATTTGTGCGCCTTGGTTTCGACCAGCAGGTCGGCGGCCTCGAGGTCGGCCAGGACCTGTTTACGAGCGTCGTAACGATCGAGACCGCGATAGGCTTCCGGCGCGTTATCGTTGATCTTCGCGTCCAGCGTGAAGATGGTGATCGGCGCGAGCTTGTGGCGCTGGCCGATGGCGTAGTCGTTGAAGTCGTGTGCCGGGGTGATTTTTACGCAGCCGGTGCCGAATTCGCGGTCGACATAGTCGTCGGCGATCACAGGGATCTCGCGGCCGCTCAGCGGCAGCATCAGCGTCTTGCCGACCAGGTGTGCGTAGCGCTCATCCTCGGGATGCACGGCCACGGCGACGTCGCCCAGCATGGTTTCCGGGCGGGTGGTAGCGACCACCAGCGATTCCTCGCTGCCAGCGACCGGGTAGCGGATCGACCACATGTGGCCGTCGCGCTCGACGTTGTTTACTTCCAGGTCGGAGACCGCGGTGCCCAGCACCGGATCCCAGTTCACCAGGCGGTTGCCGCGGTAGATCAGGCCGGCGCGGTACCAGTCCACGAACACCTTGCGCACCGCGGCGGAGAGGCCTTCGTCCATGGTGAAGCGCTCGCGCGACCAGTCGGCGGCCGCGCCGATGCGGCGCATCTGGTGGGTGATGGTGGAGCCGGATTCCTCCTTCCACTGCCACACGCGCTCGACGAACGGTTCGCGGCCGAGGTCGTGGCGCGTCTTGCCTTCGGCGGCGAGCTGGTTCTCGACGATCTTCTGCGTCGCGATGCCTGCGTGGTCGGTGCCCACTTGCCACAGCACGTTCATGCCGCGCATGCGCTGATGGCGCACCAGCATGTCCATCACGGTCTGCTGGAACGCGTGGCCCATGTGCAGGGTGCCGGTGACGTTGGGCGGCGGCAGCAGGATGCAGTAGGGCTCGCCCGAGCCGTTCGGCTTGAACGCGCCGCTGGCCTCCCAGCGGGCGTACCACGTCGACTCGATCTGGGCGGGTTCGAAACTCTTTTCCATGGGGGCTCGCGATGGCGCGCCGGCGGCGCGCGTCGATCAGGTGGCTAAACGGACATTGTACGGGGCGGCGCGCAGGGCGCCAAAACGGTTCAGCGCAACCGTGAGCTGATCACGTAGGCCGCGATGGCGCAGGCGCTGGCGACGTTCATCGAGGAATTCTCGCCGTGCATCGGAATGTGCACGGTGGCGTCCGAGGCGTCCAGCAGCGCCTGGCAGACGCCTGCACTCTCGT
>JAJZGE010000418.1 GCA_021798675.1 Pseudomonadota bacterium
GGCCATGTTGCCGAAGCGGGTGGGGCTGCCCATCGCCAGGCCCGCGCAGTCGAGCAGATCCTGCTTTTGCGCGTAAGGCGCGCCGTCCTCGGGCTCGGGCGGCTGCGCGACTTCGGTGACCGGTGCTACCGGCGGCACCTGGCGCAGGCGCGCGCGCATGCCCGGCACCTCTTCGACGCCGCGGGCGATCAGCCGCGCCAGCTGCGCGGTGTGCCCGTTGCGGCTGTAGTACAGAACGAGGATTTCGTGATTCATGCGGCGTGATTCATGCGGCTGATGCATCCACTGTGGTTTCCTGCGTTTGAGGCAGGCGCTGGCAATGGGCTAGTGTACCGACCGATACCGAGGATGTCGGCGACCGCGTGGCGCCGACGAGAGGATACCGATGGCCCGGCGTTTCAATCGCGATCGCACGATGAGCCTGGGGCGTTTCCTGTGGCAGCGCTTCGTGGACGACAAGTGCTTCGAGACGGCCGGCGCGCTGTCGTACACCACGCTGGTGTCGCTGGTGCCGCTGACGGTGGCGGTGTTCGCCATGTTCTCGGTGTTCCCGATGTTCGCCGATGCGCGCAACATGCTGGTCAACTTCGTGTTCAACAACTTCGTGCCGGCCGCCGGCGAAAAGGTGCAGCTCACCATCCAGAGCTTTGCCGACAACGCCAAGGGACTTACCGGCATCAGCATCCTGGTGATGCTGTTCAGCGCGGTGTCGATGATGATCAGCATCGAGGACCGGCTCAACCGCATCTGGCGCGTGAAGCATCCGCGCGGCTGGGTCTCGCGTCTGCTGCTGTACTGGGCCGCGCTGACGCTGGGGCCGATCCTGGTGGTGGGCGGCATCGCGGTCAGCTCGTACGTCGTAGCGGTGCCGTTCCTGCACGGTGCGGCCGACAACATCCACAGCATCGCCCGCAGCCTGCTGGGCACGCTGCCGTTTGTGGTGACCTTCTTCACCCTGTGGCTGATGTACGCGGTGATCCCCAACTGCAGGGTGGCGCGCCGCGATGCGGCGATCGGTGCGTTGCTCGGCGCGGTGCTGTTCGAGCTGGCACGCTGGGGCTTCACGCTGTTCGTGCGCCAGGCGCAGACCTACCAGCAGATCTACGGCGCGCTGGCGGCGATCCCGATTTTTCTGCTGTGGATCTACCTGTCCTGGGTGATCGTGATACTGGCTGCCTCGATCGCGGCCTCGGCATCCGCATTCGAGTACCACGCACCGGCCGCGCCGCTGCCCGAAGGGGCCGAGTTCCTCGGCCTGCTGGTGGTGCTGCGGCACTTCGTCGAGGCCCAGCGCAGCGGCGAGTGCGTGGACCCGGCGACCGTGCGCGCGTGCGAGCCGTGCCTGCGCAGTGCCATGATTGCCGGCTATTTCGACGACCTGCAGCAGGCCGACCTGATCCGCCGCAGCGAAAGTGGCGGCTGGCTGCTGAGCCGCAATCCGGACAGCACTGACCTGCTGCGCGTATACCGGCATACCAGCTACCGGTTGCCGCTGCAGCCGGTGCAGGTGGCGGCGGCGCTGGGCGTTGCGCTGCCGCCGGCGCTGCTGGCACTGCTGGCCGAGCTGGCGGCGACACTGGAGAGCCGGCTCGGCACACGGCTCAACCAGATCTACCCCCCCGACGCCGCGATCGCGGCGGAGCCCGACGTCAAGGAGTTTTCCGCATGAGTCTGCTGTCATCCAACCCGTTGCGGGCGGCCGCGCTGTCGCTGGCGCTGACGCTCGCCACGTCCGCGCAGGCGGCGATGCCGCTGCGGCCCACGCTGCACGTGGCGACGCTGGACGGCCACACGTTCGACCTCACCGCGCAGCGCGGCCACTGGGTGATCGTCAACTACTGGGCCACCTGGTGCGCGCCGTGCATCAAGGAGATGCCGGACATCTCGCGCTTCGTGGCCAGCCACCGCAACGTGCGTGCGATCGGGCTGGCCTATGACGACAGCGCGCCGGCCGACATCCGCCAATTTCTGCGCAAGCATCCGGTGGTCTACCCGATTGCGCAGGTCACGCTGGACAAGCCGGTGAAGGATTTCGACGTGCCGCTCGGGCTGCCCACCACCTGGCTGATCGCGCCGGACGGCCGGGTGGCCAGGCACTTCGTGGGTCCGGTCACTGCCGCCTCGCTGGGCGCGGCCATCGACGGCAACTGATGCCGACGGCCAGCTTCATCGTCAGTGGTCGGGTGCAGGGCGTGGGCTATCGCGCCAGCGCCCGCATGCACGCACTGCAGCTGGGGCTGTGCGGGCATGCGCTGAACCGGCCGGACGGCAGCGTCGAGGTGCTGGCCAGCGGCGCGGCGGAGGCGCTTGACGCGCTGCAGCGCTGGCTGCAGCGCGGGCCGCCGGCGGCGCGGATCGAGGCGGTTCACCGCGAGGAGCTGCCAGAACGCGAGCTGCGCGGATTTGCTACGGGTTGAAGCTCACAGCGTGTCGGGCACCCACAGCGCCTTGTCGGTGACGTGTTCCCGCCGCGGCTTGCCCTTCAGTCGCGGCAGCTTCACCACGGCGGCCGCTTCGTCGTGCGGCGGCAGCTGCTGCAGCAGGTGCCGGATCAGGTTGATGCGGCCGCGTTTCTGATCGTTGTAGTCGACCACGAACCACGGCGCGTTGGCGGTATGGGTGCGTTCGATCATGACGTCGCGCAGGGCGCCCATCTCGGCGTATTTCTGCCGTGCGAGCAGATCCACCGGCGAGAGCTTCCAGCGCTTGAGCGGGTCGCTGGCGCGCTCGGCGAAGCGCTGCTCCTGCTCGGCCTGGTCCACCGCCAGCCAGTACTTCAGCAGGATGATGCCGTCGTCGGTGAGCAGCTTCTCGAACGCCGGCACCGCGTCCATGAAGGCGCGGTACTCGGCCTTGCTGCAGAAGCCCATGGCCGGCTCCACCACCGCGCGGTTGTACCAGCTGCGGTCGAACAGCACGATCTCGCCGGCGCACGGCAGGTGCGCCACGTAGCGCTGGAAATACCATTCGCTGGCCTCGCGCTCGTCCGGTTTGGGCAGCGCGGCAATGCGATAGCCGCGGGTGTCCAGACTCTCGCTGATGGCCTTGATGGTGCCGCCCTTGCCGGCCGCGTCGCGGCCCTCGAAGATCACCAGCAGGCGCTGGCCGCGGCTGCGCAGCCCGCGCTGCAGGCGGATCAGGTCCAGCTGCAGTTCCTGCATGGTCTTGCGGTAGTGCGTGCCCATGGCGGCCTCGCTGACTGGCAATGTTGCCGTGCAGGGTAACCCGTCACAGCGTGACGGTCAGGTTCAGGCGTTGCCGAGCGCCTGCAGCTGGTCGGCCTGGTACTCGCGGCTGAGCGCGTCGATCAATTCGTCCAGGTCGC
>JAJZGE010000419.1 GCA_021798675.1 Pseudomonadota bacterium
TATTCGATGCCGCAGACGATGAAATCGCCCTTCTTCAGCGTGCCCTGCTGCACCAGCACGGTCGCCACCGGGCCGCGGCCGCGGTCGAGGCTGGATTCGATCACCACGCCGGAGGCGCGGCCATCGGACACCGCCTTCAGTTCCATCACTTCGGCCTGGATCGAGATCGCATCCAGCAGATCCTCGACACCCGCGCCGGTCTTGGCCGATACCGGGATGAACTGCACGTCGCCGCCCCAGTCTTCCGGCACCACTTCGTACTGCACCAGGCCCTGCTTGACGTTGTCGGGGTTGGCGCCGTCCTTGTCCATCTTGTTGACCGCCACGATCAGCGGCACCTTGGCTGCACGCGCGTGCTTCACCGCTTCCACCGTCTGCGGCATCACGCCGTCGTCGGCGGCCACCACCAGGATCACGATGTCGGTCGATTGCGCACCGCGGGCGCGCATCGAGGTGAACGCCGCATGGCCGGGTGTGTCGAGGAAGGTGATCACACCGCGCGAGGTCTGCACGTGATACGCGCCGATATGCTGGGTGATGCCACCGGCTTCGCCCGAGGCCACCTTGGTGGTGCGGATGTAGTCGAGCAGCGAGGTCTTGCCGTGATCAACGTGGCCCATGATGGTGACCACCGGCGGGCGCGTGGTCTTTTCGCCCTCCAGCTCCACGTTCTGGGTGTGCGCGGCCAGCGCCTCCTCGGCGTTGTTCTGGCTGTCGGCGACCGGCGTGTGGCCGAGTTCCTCCACCACCAGCACCGCGGTGTCATGGTCGATGGTCTGGTTGATGGTCGCCATCACGCCCATCTTGAACAGCGCCTTGACCACCTCCGAACCCTTGACCGCCATCTTCTGGGCCAGCTCGGCCACCACGTTGGCGTCGGTCACCACCACGTCACGCACTACCGGGGCGGTGGGACGCGAGAAGCCGTGCGGGCCCGACGGTGCATTGCCGTTGCCACGCGACAGCTCGCGGCCGCTGCTGCGACCGGGCTTGCCGCGCTTGCTGCTGGAGGATGAGCGGCGAGCCCGGTCGGCCTCGCTCAGATGCATCTGGCCGCCGGCGAACCGCTTGCCGCCATCACGCTCTTCCTTGCTGCTGCCCACGCTTTCGTTGCGTTCGCGCGGATGCTTGGGCTTGCTGCTGCGATTCGCATCGCCACTGGCCGATGCAGCGGCCGGTGCGCCGGCGCTGGCGGCGCGGGCGGCCACCGGGGCGGCCACCGCCACCGGGGCAACTACCGGCGCGGGTGCCGGCTTGACCAGCTTCTCGCGTTTGCGCGGCTCGTGGATGCGCGGCAGGATCATGCCCAGATCGCGCTGATCCATCCGCTGCACGGCGGCGGGCTCGGCCTCGGGCTTGCTGTCCACCGCCGCGGTGTCCGCCGCGGCCTCTGGCGCTGCCGGCAGCGACTCGTGACTGTCGTCCGTCACTGCGGCAGCGGCCTGATGGCGCTCCTGTTCGTGCTGCTGCCGCAGCTGTTCGTCCAGCGCGCGCTGCTGCGCTTCCTGCTGGCGGCGCTGCTCGGCGTCAAGGCGCTCGCGCTCTTCCTGCTCGCGCTGCAGCTGCGATGCCTGCAGCTTGCGCAGGGCGTCCTCGCGCTCGCCGTCGGCACCGGCCTCCTCGGCAATCGCGCTGCGCTTGACGTAAGTGCGCTTGGCGCGCACCTCCACGTTCACCGTCTTGGCGGATGCGGGCACGCCGCGGCCACCGGGGGTGGCCACCTTCAGTTCGCCGACGGTGCGTCGCTTGAGCGTGATCTGACGGGGCGCGCTGTCATCGACCTCCGCCACGGCTTCGTTCTTGCCGTGCGTGCGCCGCAGGAAGCCGAGCAGCTTCACCTTTTCGGTGCTGCTGATGACCTGCTCCTGATCGGAGAATTTCATGCCGGCCTCGCCAAGCTGCCCGAGCAGCTTGTCCACCGGCATGCCCAGTACCTGGGCGAGTTGTTTGATCGTGACATCCGACATCGTGTTGTTGCTCCGCCGTTCCCGCGCTTGGGCCTTGTTCGGCCCTTATCGTCTGTGCGGCATGTTCTGCGCCGCCACCTCCATCCGTGGTGAAAGGCTTCTTCAAGCCTTTCTCGGCACACCCTTCCAGGGTGCCGCCGCCCGCGGTTAGCCGCCTTTCTCCAGCCGCTCGATCATCGGTGCGCGCGCGGCCATGATCAGTGCCGCAGCGCGCTCCTCGTCCATGCCTTCGATATCAATCAGGTCATCCACCGCCAGATCCGCCAGCGCGTCGACGGTGCTCACCTCGCGCGCGGCCAGCGCGTAGGCGGTCACCTCGTCCATGCCTTCCAGTGCCAGCAGTTCGGCGGAAGGCTGATGTTCGTCCACACCCTCCTCCGCAGCCAGTGCCTCGGTCAGCAGCGCATCGCGGGCGCGGGCGCGCAGTTCCTCGACGATGTCTTCGTCGAAGCCCTCCACCGCCAGCAACTCGGCGCTGGGCACGTAGGCAATTTCCTCGATACTGGAGAAGCCTTCCTGCACGAGGATAACGGCAATCTCCTGATCCACTTCGAGCTTGTCCATGAACAGCTGGCGCGCGGCCTCCTGCTCGGACTCGCTCTTGGCGGTGACCTGGTCCTGGGTCATCACGTTGAGCTGCCAGCCGGTGAGCTTGCTGGCAAGGCGCACGTTCTGGCCACCGCGACCGATCGCCTGGGACAGCTTGTCCTCGGCCACCGCGATGTCCATCGAGTGCTTGTCCTCGTCCATGATGATCGACTGTACCTCGGCCGGCGCCATCGCATTGATCACGTATTGCGCCTGGTTCTCGTGCCACAGGATGATGTCGACGCGCTCGCCATTGAGGTCGTTGGAGACCGCCTGCACACGCGAACCGCGCATGCCGATGCACGCGCCGATCGGATCGGTGCGGCTGTCGTGGGCGAGCACGGCGATCTTGGCGCGATCACCCGGATCGCGGGCACAGCCCTTGATCTCGACCAGGCCCTGGCCGACTTCCGGCACTTCCAGCTTGAACAGCTCGATCATGAATTCCGGTGCAGCGCGCGACACGAACAGCTGCGGCCCGCGCACCTCGGACTTCACTTCATACAGGTAACCGCGCACGCGGTCGCCGACCCGGGCGGACTCGCGCGGTATCGTCTTGTCACGCGGAATGAACGCCTCGGCGTTGCTGCCCAGATCCAGATAGATATTGCCGCGCTCGACCCGCTTGACGATGCCGGTCACCAGCTCGCCGACGCGATCGGCGAACGCATCCACCACCTGCTGGCGCTCGGCTTCGCGCACGCGCTGCACGATCACCTGCTTGGCGGCCTGGGCGGCGATAGATCGGAA
>JAJZGE010000420.1 GCA_021798675.1 Pseudomonadota bacterium
GGTTGATCTGGCCGTTGTCGAAATAGAAGTAGTCGCTGCCGTTCGCCGGTGCCGCAGCCGCCTGCGCCGCCTGCGCCACCCAGCCACGCTGGTTGCCGAGCAGCGACGACCGCTGGAGGTCGTCGATGCTGAGCAGCAGGTGGCCGCCGCCGGCCGTGGCGGTGCCGAAGGTGGCGGTGCCGCGATGCTGGCCGGCGTCGCCGTGCGTCGAGATGCCGGTGTTGCCATCCAGCGCGACGCCTTCGAAGCGCTTGCGCAGGATGATGTTGACCACGCCGGCCATGGCGTCGGAGCCATACACCGCCGAGGCACCGTCGCGCAGCACCTCGATTCGCTCGACCAGCGCCAGCGGGATGCTGTCCAGGTCGCTGACCAGGCCGAACTCGCCCTGTGCCAGTCCGTAACCGGCCATGCGCTGGCCGTCGATCAGGAACAGCGTGGCGGTGGGCCCCAGGCCGTGCAGGTCGACGGCGGCGGCGCCGATTGCGCCGGACAGGCCGTTGTTCTCATACGCGCTGCCGTCGGCCATCGCGACCGGGGTGTTGTTGACGCGGATGCCGGGCTGCGCGCGCAGCAGCTCGAACAGCGTCTGGTAGCCGCTGTGCTCGATCTGCGCGCGGTCGATCACGGTCAGCGGCGCCGCTGTTTCCAGCACCGTGCGGCGGATGTGCGTGCCGGTGACTTCAATCGCACCCAGCCGCGTGGGGCCATGCGCTGCGGGTATCCGCGGCAGCGCGGCAAGCCGTGCCGGTCGCGCCGGCCGCGTCGGTCGCAGCACGTAGGTGGCGGAGGCGACCGCCTCGGCGTGCATCCCGCTGCCGCGCAGCAGGATGGCCAGCGCCTGGGGTGGACTGTAGCGGCCGTCCAGCCCTGCGCTGCGGCGACCGGCAGCCTGTTCCGGCGGGTAAAGCAGCTGGCTGCCGCTCTGCCGCGCGAACGCGTGCAGCACGTCATTCAGCGAGCCGGCGGCGATGCGGTAGTGCAGGCGCCCGTCGGCGGCGTGCAGGCCGCTGCAGAGTCCCAGCAGGCACAGCGCCAGCCATGGCAGCGCCGCCCCACGGAGTCGGGCGCGCGCAGGCCGGCGGCTACCGGTCGGGATCATCCGGGCTCAGCGTTGCCGTTCAGTGCCGGCCGGCAGCAGGGTGAGTTCGTTCGCGGCGGTGTGTACCACCCGCAGTTGCCAGCCGCGGGCCAGTGCCTTGGCCAGGCCGTCCTGGTCCCCGGCATGGAAGCTGCCGCTCACTTGCAGCGCGGCCAGCGACGGGTCGCCCAGCCTCAGCTGGGTGTTCGAGTAGCGGTTCATTTCGTCGAGCAGATCGCCCAGCCGGCGATCGCGGAACGCCAGCTCGCCCTGCGCCCAGCCCTGCGCACTGGCCAGATCGAGCGGGGCGATCGCGCCGGCCACGCCGCGGGTGTCGATGTGCAGTTGCTGCGCCGGCTGGAGTTCGCTGGTCCACGGCTGGTCGCCGCTGCGGCCGCTGACGGCGACCTTGCCCTTGAGCAGTCCCACCGTCACGCCCTCGCGGTCGCGGCTGACCTGGAACACGGTGCCGATGTCGCGAATGGTGGTGCTGGCCGCGTGCACCAGGAACGGCCGCTGCGGGTCGTGTGCCACGGCGAACTCGACGCGGCCGTGCTCCAGGGTGGCCACGCGCTGCATCGCGCCGAGTCGAACCGTGACGGCCGACTCGGCATCCAGCCGCAGCCGGGTGCCGTCGGCCAGCCGTACGGTCTGCGGCAGGCCGATCGCATTGGCGTAGTGCTGCGTCGCGGCGGCAGCGCCACCGCCATGCAGGATCAGCCCGATGGTCAGCAGCACGCTGGCGGCGATGCCGACGGCCAGCAGCCAGCCGCGGCGCTGGCGCAAGCTGCGTTGACGGGCGGTGTCGAGGCGGGCCGCGCGGGCGGCCGCGCGCAGCAGCGGATCGTCTGACAGCTGTGCCGCATTGCGGTGGATGCGTTCGGCCTCGGCATATGCCGCCGCGTGCTCGGGATCGGCCACGCGCCAGCGCTCGAAGACCTCGCTGTCATGCGCACCGCTGTCCGGCGAGAGCAGCCGCGCCAGCCATTCCTCGGCACTCAGCGGAGCGTCGCTCGAACCGCGGGAAGATGGAATGCGGGTCATGGCTGGGCGATATCCGGGAGGCTGCGCGACGGTGATGGGTGGTTGAATGGGGCGAGGCGTTCGCGCAGCAGTCGCAGCGCCTTGCTGATGTGCTTTTCCACGGCCTTGACGCTGATGCCGCAGTGCTCGGCGATCTCGGTATAGCTCATGCCCTCGATCCGGTTCAACAGATAGATCTGGCGGCAGCGCAGCGGCAGCCCGAGCAGCGCGCCCTGCAGCACCGCCAGCTCCTGCTGGGTCGCGACCCGTTGCTCATGTGACGGTTCCGGTGAGGCCAGTTCCGCAAAATCGGTGTCGAGCGTGGTGTGCTGCGCTTCACGGTGGGTAAGGGCCCGGCGCTGGCGATCGTTGAGCGCATTCAGCGCGATGCGGTAGAGCAGGGCCGCCCACGCCGTCGGCGCGTGCCCGCGATAGCGCATGAGGCGGACCAGGCTCTCCTGCGCCAGATCCTGCGCATCCTCCTCCAGCGGCGTGCGCCGGCGCAGGAAGCGCACCAGCCCCTCGCGCTGCCCGCGCACGAAGGCGTCGAAATCCGGGGGGGCGTCGAGCACGGGCAGCGGCGGCTCATGCTCGACCGATGGCAGTTCCATGCGGAGACACCAGGAATTGATCAGCGTGATGGTATTCACATTATCGCATTGACCGGGTGAGTTGCAGCGGGGCTGCCATGAAGGAACCCCCGCGTCCCTGCGGGAGAAGATGCGCTGCGTCCGGGCAGCCAAAGCCGGGGAATCCGGGGCTGCAGCAACCAGCAGCCCATCATCATCAAACGCGGAAGGGCCTGCTTCCCCCTACCTCCGGCGGCGCCGGGTCAGTGCGACAGGTCGATCGCGTAGGTAGCGGTGCCGTCGCCATGATCCTGCAGCTGGCGGATGTTCTGCAGTCCGGCCGCGTGCGCCAGCGCCTGCTTGCCGCTGGCGCCGGTGAACAGCACCGGGCCGCGCGTCTGCAGCGGCGCGAACCGCCAGGAGGCGGGTTCGAGATCGCCGGCGCTGACGCTGCCGCGCTGCTGCAGCCAGCGCGCCAGGATTTCGCGGGTGCCGTCGGGAGCGGCCAGCACGATATGGCTGCCATCGAGGCCGGGGAAGTGGCCGCCGCCGCTGGCGCGGTAGTTGTTGGTGACGACGATGAAGCGCTGCGTCGGGCTGACCGGCTGGCCGTGATAGGTCAAGG
>JAJZGE010000421.1 GCA_021798675.1 Pseudomonadota bacterium
GGGAATGGAGGCGAAGCGGCGCACCGTCTCGCAGGGATCGGCCACCAGCTCGCGCACCGGCAGGGTCTCGTCCACCACGCGGTTGACGAAGCTGGTGTTGGCGCCGTTCTCGAGCAGGCGGCGCACCAGGTAGGGCAGCAGGTCCTCGTGCGTGCCCACCGGCGCGTACACGCGGCAGGGCACGTTGAGGTTCTGCGCGCCGATCACCTCGGCGTAGAGGTCGGTGCCCATGCCGTGCAGGCGCTGGAACTCGAACGGGCGGCCGCGCGCGATGTGGTGCACGGCGGCGATGCTGTGCGCGTTGTGGGTGGCGAACTGCGGGTAGATCAGCTCGCTGCCGGCGTCGAACAGCTTGCGCGCGCAGGCCAGGTAGGAGACGTCGGTGTTGGGTTTGCGCGTGTACAGCGGGTAGCCGGCCAGGCCCTGTTCCTGCGCGCGCTTGATCTCGGCGTCCCAGTAGGCGCCCTTCACCAGGCGCACGTACCAGCGACGATTTGCCGCACGTGCGGTTTCGATCAGCCAGTCGATCACGAACGGGGTGCGCTTGGAGTAGGCCTGCACCACGATGCCGAGGCCGTTCCAGCCGGCCAGCGAGGGGTGCGCGAACACGTCGCCGATGATGTCCAGCGAGAGCTCGAGGCGGTCGGCCTCCTCGGCATCCACGGAGAGTGCGATGCCCTGCTTCATCGCCAGTTGCGACAGCTCCAGCAGCTTGGCGGTGAGGTCGCGGCGGGCGATGGCGCGCTTGGCTACCTCGTAGCGCGGGTGCAGCGCGGACAGCTTCACCGAGATCGACGGCGCGTCGGTATGGTTGGCGAACGGACCGCGCGCGCCGATGCGGGCAATCGCGCGGCGGTAGTCCTCCTGGTAACGCTCGGCGGTCTCCGCGGTGAGCGCGGATTCGCCCAGCATGTCGTAGGAGTAGCGGTACACCGCGTATTCCTTCTTGGCGCAGCGGTCCAGCGCCTCGTCGATGGTCTGCCCCATCACGAACTGGTGGCCCATGATGCGCATGGCCTGGCGCACCGCGAGACGGATCGCCGGCTCGCCGGCGCGACCGGCCAGGCGCTTCAGTGCGCCGGTGAAGTCGCGGCGGGTTTCCTCGGCGAGGTTCACCAGGCGACCGGTGAGCATCAGGCCCCAGGTGCTGGCGTTGACGAACAGCGATTCGCTCTGGCCGAGGTGCTTCTTCCAGTCGGCATCGCCCAGCTTGTCGCGGATCAGCTTGTCGGCGGTGGCCTTGTCCGGGATGCGCAGCAGCGCCTCGGCCACGCACATCAGCAGCACGCCCTCCTCGCTGGACAGGTCGTACTGGCGCATGAAGGATTCCACCGCGCTCTGGTCCTTGGCACGGGCGCGCACGCGGGTCACCAGGCCGGCGGCGACGTCGATCACCTGCTCGCGCTCGGCGGGCGGCAGGGTGGCCTGGGCGAGCAGGTCGTTGACCGCTTCGGTTTCGTCGCGCAGCCAGGCGGCGGTGATGCGCGCACGGGCCGGCTCGGCGCCGGTGGGGAGTTCGGGGCTGAGAATGGGCTGGGTCACGGCAGGACGGGAGCAGAAGGGAACGCGGGATTGTACGCCGTGCGCCGCCGGGCCGCCGCTTCCGGACCGACCTTGCGCGGGCCCCTGCGACATTCTTGCCCCTTGCCAACTTGCGACCTATCATCGAACCGCTCTTGGCACGCCGGATCTCCATGATCGTGCTACGACCAGCCGCTGCCGGCTTGCCCAGCGTGTCGATTTGGCTCAGGCCCAATCGCACGCTAAGCCGCCGCGGCCTGCGTCGGCTCATCATGCTTCTGGCGTCGCTGGCGCTGACGACCGCCGTCCTGGGCGCGTGGGTGGGGAATGTATTCGCTCCGCTGTTCGCCCTGGTCGAATCGTCTGCCGTGGCCATCGCCCTGTGCGTGGCCTGGCGTGCCGGCGACCGCAGCGAGCGCATCACTCTCGACGACGCGTCGCTGGTGGTGCAATCGCTGCCGGGCCGACAGCGCACCAGTTTCCAGCCTGGCTGGGTGCGGGTGCGGTTGCATGAAGGGGATAACGGATGTCGCCGCCTGCTGCTGTCTTCGCACGGGCGCGAGCTGGAAATCGGCAGGTTCCTTGCCGAACGGGAACGTGTCGAGCTGTTGCGGAAACTCGAGCTGCTGCTGGATCAGGTCAATGGCCGGCGGCGCGGATAGGTTCAACAAAGGGCGAGAGCATGACATCTGGCAGCATCAGGACTGACGGGGCCCGGCCGGAGCGAGGCCGATCCAGCCGCGGCAGGATGACCGGCATCAGGCGTGCCGTGGCGGCGTCGATGGCCGTCGTGCTGGCGCTGGGCGCCGGTATTGCGCAGGCCGATCCCCACCCGTGGCAGCTCAACCTCACACGGGGCGTGACCACCTGGTCCGGCGAGCCGTACTTCCTCAACAACGTCGCGTTCGGCGTGTGCGTGGTGATCGGCGTGCTGGTGTTCGGCGCGATGTTCATCGCCATGTTCCGCTTCCGCAAGTCGCGCGGCGCGGTACCCGAGAAGTGGTCGCACAACACCACGGTGGAAATCGTCTGGACCACGATTCCGGTGATCATCCTGATGGTGCTGGCCTACCTGGCCACCGGCGGCCTGGTGTCGTTCGCGAACACCACCGGCGCGCAGATGACGGTGAAGGTCACCGGCTACCAGTGGAAGTGGCGCTACGACTACGTCGACTACCTGGGCAAGCCGATCAGCAAGGTCGGCTTCATGTCCAAGCTCGACGCGCTCTCCGACAAGACGCGCCAGTTGGGCTCGGGGCTGGACCCGTACGCCGTCAAGACCGGCAACGAGAACACCTACCTGTTGAACGTGGACAAGCCGCTGGTGCTGCCGATCCACACCAAGATCCGCTTTGTGATCACCAGCGACGACGTGATCCACTCGTGGTTCGTGCCGGCGTTCGGCTGGAAGATGGACGCCATCCCCGGCATCGTCAACACGGCGTGGACCAACATCAACGTGCCGGGTACCTACCGCGGCCAGTGCGCCGAACTGTGCGGCCAGGACCACGGCTTCATGCCGATCGTGGTGAAGGCCGTTTCGCGTGCGGACTTCGCGAAGTGGCTGGCGAAGCAGGAGCAGGCGTCCGCGCCGGCACCCGCCGCGCCACCGGCCGCAGCCTCCAGCGCCGCGGCGCCTGCCGCGGCGGCTTCGGCGCCGGGCGGCAACGGCTGAACCGGCGCCGCCTCGCGCGGCAACCACGGATTTCCGGGAGCGGCCACACACGGCCGCGCCATCGACAGACTTGAGGCAGAGGTGCAAGGCCATGGC
>JAJZGE010000422.1 GCA_021798675.1 Pseudomonadota bacterium
CTGCGCCAGCTGGTCGCCGCTGAACGGTACGCGCCTGAACAGCGCGGCGAAGCCGGAGCCGCCGCCCAGCGCATCCGCCGCCCGCGCCTCCAGCGGCGTGTGGCCCTGGTCCTGCAGGCGCGCCACCACCTCGTCGAGGCTGGCGGCCTCCATCTGGCCCTGCAGCAACTCGCCGGTTTCGCTGACGGCGCGATATCTGAATTGACTCATGAGGACCGACGCCTCCGAGTCACGACAGGCTCAAACGAAAGCCGACCCGCATGGCACGTTTGCACCCTCTCCCCTCCGAGGAGGGGAGTTGTTCCCCGTGACGAGGGAGGAACCGGGTCAACCCTCCTGCGTGACACGCAGCACCTCCTCCAGCGTGGTGACGCCGGCGAGCGACTTGGCGATGCCGTCCTCGTACATCGTGCGCATGCCTTCGGCGCGCGCCTGCTTCTCGATCTCGCCGGCGTCGGCCTTCTGCATCAGCAGGCGGCGCAGCGGTTCGCTCATCACCAGGAATTCCATGATCGCCTGGCGACCGCGGTAGCCGCTGGGGTTGGCCGCGCTGGAGCCGGGCTTCCACAGCCGGATCGGCTTGCCCTCCGCGTATTTCTCCAGTTCGAACTGGCGGATCACCTCGGGCGAGGGCTCGTAGGGCACCGCCGTCTCCGGGTCGAGCCGGCGCACCAGCCGCTGCGCCAGGATGCCGTTGACGGTGGAACCGAGCAGGTAGTCCTCCACACCCATGTCGAGCAGGCGGGTGACGCCGCCGGCGGCGCTGTTGGTATGCAGGGTGGAGAGCACCAGATGGCCGGTCAGCGCGGACTGGATCGCGATGCGGCAGGTCTCCAGGTCGCGCATCTCGCCGATCATGATCACGTCCGGATCCTGGCGCACGATGGAGCGCAGCGCGCCGGCGAAGTCCAGTCCGATCTGCGGCTTCACCTGGATCTGGTTGATGCCCTCGATCTGGTATTCGACCGGGTCCTCGACGGTGATGATCTTCACGTCCGGGGTGTTGATCCGCGACAGCGCGGTGTACAGCGTGGTGGTCTTGCCCGAACCGGTCGGGCCGGTGACCAGCAGGATGCCGTGCGGCCGCTGCAGCACGTCGACGAAGCGTTGCTCGAACGCATCGGTGAAGCCGAGCGAGGCGAAGTCGAACACCACCGATTCGCGGTCCAGGATGCGCATCACCACCGATTCGCCGAAGCTGGTCGGCACGGTGGACACGCGCAGGTCCAGCTCCTTGCCCTGCACGCGCAGCTGGATGCGGCCGTCCTGCGGCAGGCGGCGCTCGGCGATGTTGAGCTTGGCCATGATCTTCACGCGCGAGATCACCGCCGCGGTGGAGCTGGCCGGCGGCGCCTCCACCTCGTGCAGCACGCCGTCGATGCGGTAGCGCACCTTCAGGCGGTTCTCGAACGGCTCGATGTGCACGTCGGAGGCGCGCTGCTCCACCGCACGCTGCAGGATCAGGTTGACCAGGCGGATCACCGGCGCCTCGCTGGCGAGGTCGCGCAGGTGCTCCACGTCGTCCACTTCGCTGGCGCCGCCGTCGATGTTCTCCACGATGGCGCCCATCGCAGAGCGGCCGCTGCCGTAATAGCGCTCGATCAGGTCGTCGATTTCCGAACGCAGGCCGATGCGCAGCGCGACCGGGCGACCCGCCGCCAGCGTCACCGCCTGCAGCGGGTACGGGTCCGCAGGGTCGGCCATCACCAGCGCCAGGCCGCGCTCGCCGTCGCTCACCGGCACCACGTGCTGCTGCTTGAGGAAGCGCAGGGAGAGCTCGAGATCGGTGGGCGCCAGCTCCGGCGCGTCGCGCGCGGCCAGCAGTGGCACGTCGAGCAGTTCGGACCAGGCCTCGGCCAACTCGCGCTCGTTGACCAGGCCCAGCCGCGCCAGCAGCGCGGTGAGCGTGCCTTCGGCGGCCTCCTCGTGCAGCCGCCGCGCACGCGCCAGGTCACCGTCTTTCAGGCGACCGCGCGCCACGAGCAGCGCGCACACCGCCGCCTCGCGTTCGTCCATCGCCGCCGTTACCTCATCCCGCGCCGGCTGCACGACTGCCGACATACGTCACCCCGCCAGTGGATAGCGACCGCCAAAGTAAACTGCTCCCGGACCGCACCCCTCTCCCCCAAGAGGCTGCGCGGCGAACGCACATAGGTAACACATCGACGGAGCGACTGGCGAGCGCGGCATCGCAATCCCATGCCGCGTCGCCGGTTTTGCCGCCCGCCGCCAGTCTGTGACAATGACGGTTTTCATCGGGTTCCCCATGCGACTCGTCGACATCGGCGCCAACCTCGGCCACGAATCCTTCCGCCACGACTTCGACGCGCTGCTGCAGCGCGCGCAAGACCATGGCGTGGACCGGATGATCGTCACCGGCGCCTCACGCGAAGGCAGCGAACATGCGCTGGCCCTGGCGCACGCCCATCCAGGCATGCTGTGGGCCACCGCCGGCGTGCACCCGCACCACGCCATCGACTACGACGATGCCACCGACGCCCGGCTGCGCGAGCTGGCGCAGGATCCTGCGGTGCGCGCGGTCGGCGAGACCGGGCTGGACTACCACCGCAACTACTCGCCGCGCGACGTGCAGCTCGCCGCGTTCGAGCGGCAGCTGCGCATCGCCGCCGAGCTCGGCAAGCCGCTGTTCCTGCACCAGCGCGATGCGCACGGCGACTTCGTCGCCCTGCTCGGGCGCTGGCGCGACAAGGTGCCGGGCGCGGTGGTTCACTGCTTCACCGACAGCCGCGAGGCGCTGCACGACTACCTGGCGCTGGACTGCCACATCGGCATCACCGGCTGGATCTGCGACGAACGCCGCGGCACCCACCTGCGCGAACTGGTGCGGGAGATCCCCGCCAACCGCCTGATGATCGAAACCGACGCGCCCTACCTGCTTCCGCGCACCGTGCGTCCGCAGCCCTCGCACCGCCGCAACGAACCGATGTACCTCAAGCACATCTGCGAAGAAATCGCCCGCGACCGCGGCGAAAGCGCGCAGGCCGTGGCGGCGCACAGCACGGCGACGGCGGTGGCGTTTTTCGGGCTGGCCTGACCCTCCGCCCGGCGCGGGAAGCGCACCAGCGCATCAGGGCGACACCACCCGCGTCTCGCCCGGCGCCAGCCCGTCCAACGCGTGGTCGCCGATGCGCACGCGGATCAGCCGCAGGGTGGGAAAGCCGACCGCGGCGGTCATGCGGCGTACCTGGCGGTTGCGGCCCTCGCGCAGGGTGATGCTGAGCCAGCTGGTGGGGATCGCCTTGCGGAAGCGCACCGGCGGATAGA
>JAJZGE010000423.1 GCA_021798675.1 Pseudomonadota bacterium
GTGCCAGCAGCTCGCGGGTGCGCTCGTCGGCGAGGCGGCCGTCGGCGATCTTGGTGTGCGCCTGGAACACCAGCACCTCGCCCTGCGGCTCGACCACCGCGCCGGCGCGACGCAGCACCAGCCGCAGCTGGTCCTGCGCGCGCACCGTGCCGGTGGCGCCGGGACTCGCGCCGACGATGCAGGCGCGCTTGCCGGCCAGCGGCGCGGACGACCGGGTGATACCGGGACGCGAGATCCAGTCGATGGCGTTCTTCAGCACGCCGGTGATGCCACCGTTGTATTCCGGGCAGGCCAGCAGCAGGGCGTCGGCCTGCGCCACGGCATCCTTCAGCGTGGCGACCGGCGCGGGATCGCCTTGCTCTTCCACGTCCTGGTCGAACAGCGGCAGGCCGTGCAGGTCATGGACGGCGAGGGTAACGCCGGCCGGCAGCAGCTCCTGCGCCGCGTGCAGCAGCACGGTGTTGAACGATGCCCGGCGCAGGCTGCCGGAGATGCCGAGGATGTTCATGCGGATTCCCGTGGAGGCGCATTCAGCGCAAGGCGTAGATGGCCGGCAGGTTGCGGCCCTGCTCGTGGTAGTCCATGCCGTAGCCGAACACGTAGCGGTCGGGCAGCACCACACCGTTGAAATCGGAGGCGATTCCGTCGACCAGGCGGTCGTGGTTCTTGCAGCACAGGCTGGCGATCAGCACGCGCTTCGCACCGCGGCGCAGGCAGTCGTCGCGCACGGCCTTCAGCGTTTGGCCCTCGTCGAGGATGTCGTCCACCAGCAGTACGGTGCGCCCGGCCAGCTTCGCCGTGGGCTCGCGCAGCCAGTGCAGCTCGCTGCCGGAGGTGGCTCCGCGGTAGCGGGTGGCGTGCACGTAGTCGAATTCGAGGTCGGTGCGGATCGACAGCGCCAACTGTCCGGCGAACATCAGCGCACCGTTCATCACGGTGAGGAATACCGCGCGCTCGCCGTCCAGTGCGGCGTCGATCTGCCGGCCGAGGTCGGCGATCACGGTTTCGATCTCCGCGCGCTCGAACAGCACATCGGCATGCGCGAGCGCGTCGCGAAGGGAGGGAGTCGACTCGTTCATGCGTTGCCCCTTGCGGCGTCCAGCGCCGTGATGCGCGCGACGAAACGGTCGCGCTGCGGATTATCGGTGAGGCTGTCCCAGCTGGCGCCGATGGCGCCGCGCAGCGGCAGCAACCGCTCGGGATGCCGGGGGGGCCGACCGGCGACGGCGGCGATGGCCTTGTCCACCACGTCGGGAAAACAGGCCAGCACGAGGTCACAGCCGGCGTCCAGATGGCCGTGCACGCGCTCGGCCACGCCGCCGGCCGCGCCTGCGGCGGCCATGCTGATGTCGTCGCTGATCGCCGCGCCGGCAAAGCCGAGCTCGCCGCGCAGCATGTCGACCGTCCACGTGCGCGAATAACCGGCCGGCCGCTCGTCCACCGCGGGGTAGACCACGTGCGCCATCATCACCGCCTCCACGCGCGCGGCGATGCACTCGGCGAACGGGCGCAGGTCGTCGCGGCGGATCTCGTCCAGCGTGCGCGGGTCGATCGCCACGGCCTTGTGCGTGTCGGCGGCCACGGAGCCATGGCCGGGGAAATGCTTGAGCACCGCCGCCATGCCGGCCAGGTGCATGCCGCGCACATAGGCCGCGGCGAGCTCCGCCACCACGGCGGGATCGGCATGGAAAGCCCGCATGCCGATGGCCGCGTTGCCACGTGCCAGGTCGACCACCGGCGCGAAGCTGAAATCCACGCCGCAGGCGCGCAGCTCGCTGGCCATCACCCAGGCGTGCTCCTCGGCGAGGCGCACGGCTTCGCCGGGATCGCGGTCGTAGGCCTCGCCGATGCGTGCCAGCGCCGGCAGGCGGGTGAAGCCTGCGCGGAAGCGCTGCACCGGGCCGCCTTCCTGATCCACCGCAATCAACAGGTGTTCGCCGCCGATCTCGCGGATGGATTCGCACAGCGCCATCAGCTGCGTACGATCGACGTAGTTGCGCGAAAACAGGATTACACCCGCCACGCCTGGCGCGACGAGCCGCGCGCGCTCGTGCTCGGCGACTTCGGGTCCGGCCAGGCCGATCAGCAGCATCAGGCATGCACTCCATCGTTGGCATCGCGCTCGGCCTGCGTCCAGCGGGCGTAGGGATGCGCGATCAGGTTGACGTTGTAGTAGCGCACCAGCGCGCTCACCTCGCGGCCCAGCCACGATGGCCGCGGAAACGGAGCATCCGCCGCCGGCAGTTCCACTTCGGCCACCACGAGGCCGGCATTGTCGCCCAGGAACTCGTCGATCTCGAACAGCATGCCGTCGACCGTGACGTGGTGGCGCCGCTTGCTCAGCACGCCGTCGCACAACGTGGCAAGCAGCGCGTCGGCGTCGTCCGGTGGTATCGCATAGTCGTACTCGGCGCGCTCGATGCCCAGCCGCGCCGCCTTGATGTTGAGCCACGCCTCGGCATCCGTGCGCCGCACGCGCACCGAGGCGCGCGCATGCCCCGCCGCCAGCGCCGCCGCACCCACCAGGTAGCCCTGCGCGAGGTGCTCGGTATGCTCCACCTGCGCACGCCAGCTGTCGTCGCGCAGGAGGAATTTGCGTTCGATTTCGATGGGCATGGGTGGCTTCTATCTCGAAAAAAAGCGCAGGCAACGATGGCGCTTCGCGTCCAGGTCCGTCATTCCGGCTAAAGCCGGAATCCAGTGGAACATGCGTGCAACGCGCTCGAAACAGGTCATGCGTGCTGGGCACCAGCATCCGGCGGAATCCCGGCTTTCGCCGGAATGATGGCGCAGCCGGTGCGGCGCCCAGGCATCACCGCTCGAAAAGCGCGATCGACTCGACATGCGCCGTATGCGGGAACATATCCATCACGCCCGCCGCGCTGAGCCTGAAACCGTGCTGGTTGACCAGGATGCCGGCATCGCGCGCCAGCGACGCGGGGTGGCAGGAGACGTAGACGACGCGCCGGGTGGCCTTGTGCGGTAGGTAGGCCAACACCTGGTCGGCGCCTGCGCGCGGCGGGTCGAGCAGCAGCTTGTCCCATGGCTGACGCGCCCAGTCGGTGCCGCGCTGATCCTCGAACAGGTTGGCGACGTGGAAGCCCGCGTTGGCGATGCCGTTGCGCCGCGCGTTCTCGCCAGCGCGCTCGACCAGACCGTGCTCGCCTTCCACGCCCGCCACCTCGGCCACGCGCCGCGCGATCGGCAGGGTGAAGTTGCCCAGGCCGCAGAACAGGTCCAGCACGCGGTCGTCCGATTGCGGATCGAGCAGTT
>JAJZGE010000424.1 GCA_021798675.1 Pseudomonadota bacterium
TGAAAACCCTGTCGTTCTACCTGGCGGTGAGCTTGATCGGGTTGGCGATCGCCGCAGCGTTCGGCCTGGCCCGGCTCCACACCACGGCGGTGGGTGGCGGTTTCTGGCTGGCGCTGCTGCTGGGCCAGTTGGTGGTGCTGGCGCTGGCATGGATGCGCGTCGCGCGCCTGTTCGCGCTGGCGCGGCTGCTGCCGTCGCGCTGAGTCCGTCGGACCGGGCGCCACCGCGCGCCCGGGGTCGTTTCGACGTTTCAGGGTGTCATGGAATGCACGGTCGGCCCGTGAGTCGGCAGCGGCGGGCGGGACGCCGTCGCCGGGTTTTTCCTTACGGCGACGGGATCAACCGCAGGCGACGCGTCGCATCTCGCGATGCGGCGGGTAATACGCGAACACGTGCGTATCGGAGCCGTAGAAATTCCGGTCCTCGATGTGCTCGCCGCCCAGGCGTTCGGCCACGCGGTCGGAAGCTTCGTTGCCCACGCGCACCAGGCTGATCACGCGTGGCGCATGCAGGCGGTTCCAGGCGAAGTCCAGCACGGCCATGCCGGCTTCGGTGGCGTAGCCGTGGTGGCGGTGTTCGGGCTTGAGCATCCAGCCCAGCTCCAGGTCGGGCCAGCCTTCGGGCTGGAACAGGCCGGCGCGTCCTATGAACTCGCCGGTGGCCTTCAGCTCGAGCGCCCACATGCCGTAGCCGCGCAACTGCCAGTGGCCCAGCAGCATCGCCAGCGAGCGCCAGGCGTTGGTGCGGTCCAACGGCTGGCCGTCGCCGATGTAGCGGGTGCTGGCCGGGTCGGCCAGCATCGCGGCGTAGTCGTCGAAGTGGCGCTCGGTGAGCGCGGTCAGGCGCAGGCGCGCCGTCTCGAGGGTGGGTATGTCGATCATGCCAAATCTGAAGCAAGCTGCGTGCCTTCAAGCAGGGCCGCCAGTGCGCGGGTGCTCGAAGCGAGGCTTTCCGTCCAGGACAAGCCGATTATTCTCTCACCAGTTGCCGCATCCGCAAAATCCTCGGCCTCGCCGGGCGGCAGCAGGTGGCGGTAGTCCACGGTGACCTCGCTGCCGGCGGGCAGGTCGGCCAGCGCGAACACGAAGCCGAGATGCCACAGGCCGTTGGGCCGGAAGCTGTGGTTGATGTAGCACTCGTCCGGCCAGTCCGGCGACACGGTGTAGCGGTCCTCGAACCAGCGCGCGCTGGCGTATTTCAGCCTGGCCAGCTCCGGCGCGTCGAACTCGGCGTGGCGGAAGGTGCGGTCGATGGCGTCGGGCGCGGTGAGGATGCTGCCGGCACGCACCGCCTCGTCCAGGAACAGGCCCTTGCCGGCGCCGGGGATGCGGGATGCGTCTATGCGGTAGCGCGGCAGGATCATGGCGTAGCCAGCGAGGAGGGGGCGCCAGTGTAGGGCAGGCTGCGCGTGGCGACTTGCTAGAATGGCAGTCTTCCCCACGTTTCGGAGCATCCATGGATACCGCCCGTCTTTCCCGTTTCGTCAGCGGCCTATGGGACGACGAGATCGTGCCGAAGCTGGTGGAATACATCCGTATTCCCAACAAGTCGCCGATGTTCGACAAGGACTGGAAGGCGCACGGCTACATGGACGCGGCGGTGAAGCTGATGAGCGATTGGGCGAACGCCAAGCTCGCCGCGTTGCCGGGCGCGACGCTGGAAGTGGTGCAACTGGAGGGGCGCACGCCGCTGATCTACATCGAGGTGCCGGCCAGTGGCACCAGCGACGACACCGTGGTGCTGTACGGCCACCTCGACAAGCAGCCTGAGATGACCGGCTGGGCCGAGGGGCTGGGCCCGTGGACGCCGGTGCTGAAGGGCGACAGGCTCTACGGCCGCGGCGGCGCCGACGACGGCTACGCCATCTTCGGTTCGCTGGCGGCACTTTTGGCGCTGCATGAGCAGCATGTGCCGCACGCGCGCTGCGTGATCCTGATCGAGGCCTGCGAGGAGTCGGGCAGCTACGACCTGCCGCATTACGTCGACCACCTCGCCGCCCGCATCGGCAATCCTTCGCTGGTGGTGTGCCTGGATTCGGGCTGCGGCAACTACGAGCAGCTGTGGCTCACCACCTCGCTGCGCGGCATGACCGGCGGCAACCTCACCGTGCAGGTGCTGGAGGAGGGCGTGCATTCGGGCGACGCTTCCGGCGTGGTGCCGTCCAGCTTCCGCATCCTGCGCGAGATCCTGTCGCGGCTGGAGGATCCCGAAACCGGCACGATCAAGCCGAAGGAGCTCTACGTCGAGATTCCCGCCCAACGGGTGGAGCAGGCGAAACATGCGGCCACCGTGCTCGGCGACGAGATCTACAGCAAGTTCCCGTGGGCCGAAGGCATGCAGCCCGTGACGAAGGAACTGCCCGAGCTGGTGCTCAACCGCACCTGGCGCCCGCAGCTCGCGGTGACCGGGATCGGCGGCATCCCGCCGCTGGACAGCGCCGGCAACGTGCTGCGCCCGTTCACCGCGGTGAAGCTGAGCCTGCGCGTGCCGCCCACGCTGGACGCGAAGCAGGCCGGCCAGTTCCTGAAGCAACTGCTCGAAAAGGATCCGCCCTACGGCGCCCGGGTCAGTTTCGAGCTGGAGAAGGACGGCAGCGGCTGGAACGCGCCCGCGCTGTCGCCGTGGCTGGAGCAGGCGGTGGACGAAGCCTCGCGGAACCAGTTCGGTGCGCCGGCCACCTACATGGGCGAGGGTGGCTCGATCCCGTTCATGGGCATGCTGGGCGAGAAGTTTCCGCAGGCGCAGTTCCTGATCACCGGCGTGCTCGGCCCGCATTCCAACGCGCACGGCCCCAACGAGTTCCTGCACATCCCCACCGGCAAGAGCGTCACCGCGGTGGTGGCCGAGGTGGTGGCCAAGCATTACCTGCAGGGCGCGAAGGGCTGATCGCGAGCCGTGGACCGTTCCTACCTTGCCGCCAACTGGGCCGACGTCCGCCGACGCGTGGACGCGGCCTGTCGTGAGGCTGGCCGCGACCCGGCTGAGGTTTCCATCCTGCCGGTCAGCAAGACCTTCGACGCCGACGTGGTGCGTGCCGCGGTGGCGCTGGGCCTGCGTCGCTTCGGCGAGAACAAGGTGCAGGAGATCCGCGACAAATCCGGCCTGCTGGCCGACTGCGGCATCGCCTGGGTGGTGATCGGCCACCTGCAGACCAACAAGGCCAAGGAGGTGGCGCGGCTGGCCAGCGAGGTGCAGTCGCTGGACCGCCTGGAGCTGGCCGAGGCGCTGCATCGCCGCCTGCAGCTCGAAGGCCGCAGCCTCGACGTG
>JAJZGE010000425.1 GCA_021798675.1 Pseudomonadota bacterium
ACGCGACGCGCGGCAAGCCGAGGATTACCACCATGAAACGTATGTTGATCAACGCGACTCAGCGTGAAGAGTTGCGCGTGGCCATAGTCGACGGCCAGAACCTTTACGATCTCGATATCGAGATCCCCTCCCGCGAACAGCGCAAGTCGAACATCTACAAGGGCCGCATCACCCGTGTGGAAGCCTCGCTGGAGGCCTGCTTTGTCGAGTACGGCGCCGAGCGCCATGGCTTTCTGCCGGTCAAGGAAATCTCGCGCGACTACTTCACCCCCGGCCTCGATCCGCACAAGGCGACCATCCGCGAGCTGCTCAAGGAAGGTCAGGAAGTCGTCGTGCAGGTGGAGAAGGAGGAGCGCGGCAACAAGGGCGCAGCGCTGACCACCTTCATCAGCCTGGCCGGCCGCTACATGGTGCTGATGCCGAACAACCCGAAAGCGGGCGGCGTATCGCGGCGGATCGAGGGCGAGGACCGGCAGGCGCTGAAGGAGGCGCTTGACCATGTGACGGTGCCGGACGACGTCGGCCTGATCGTGCGCACCGCCGGCCTCGGCCGCGACGCCGAGGAACTGCAGTGGGACCTCGATTACCTGCTGCAGTTGTGGAAGTCGATCTCCGAGGCGGCGGTCAAGCAGCGCGCACCGTTCCTGATCTATCAGGAATCGAAGCTGTTCATCCGGGCCCTGCGCGATTACCTGCGCAGCGATATCGGTGAGATCCTGGTCGACGAGGAGTCGCTTTACAACGACGCCCGCGACTTCATGCAGCAGGTGATGCCGAACGCGCTGCGCAAGCTGAAGCTGTACAAGGACGACACCCCGCTGTTCACCCGCTACCAGATCGAGACGCAGATCGAGAACGCGTTCGATCGCCAGGTGCGCCTGCCTTCCGGCGGCTCGATCGTGATCGACCAGACCGAGGCGCTGACCGCGATCGACATCAATTCCTCGAAAGCCACCAAGGGCAGCGACATCGAGGACACCGCATTCAACACCAACTGCGAAGCGGCGGTGGAAATCGCGCGACAGCTGCGGATCCGCGATGCCGGTGGCCTGATCGTGATCGACTTCATCGACATGGACAGCCCGAAGCACCAGCGCGAAGTGGAAGACCGCCTCAAGGATGCTTTGAAGCTGGATCGCGCGCGTGTGCAGATCGGCCGCATCTCGCGCTTCGGCCTGCTGGAAATGTCACGCCAGCGCCTGCGCCCGAGCCTGGGCGAAGCGTCCCAGATCGTATGCCCGCGTTGCGAAGGCCACGGTCATATCCGCGGCGTGGAATCACTGGCGCTGTCGACGCTGCGCCTGATCGAAGAGCACGCGATGAAGGAAAACACCGGCCAGGTGCTGGTGCAGGCGCCGCCCAGCGTGGTCAATTTCCTGCTCAACGAAAAGCGTGCCAGCGTGGTCGAGATCGAAATGCGCCACAAGGTGCATGTGATGATCATCGCTGACGAAAAGCTGCAGACGCCGCACATCGAGATCCAGCGCATCCGCGAAGCGGACATGGGCGAACACAGCAAGCCCAGCTACGAGCGTCTTACCGCGGTGGAGTCGTCCGAACTGCCCAAGATGGGCCAGATGCTCGGCAGCGGCGAGCAGCCGGCGGTCAGCGGCGTGCTGCCGTCCAGCCCTGCCCCCCTGCGCGAGGAAGTGATCAAGCCGGTTGCGGCGCCCGCGCAACCGGCGGCAGTCCGCCCGCAGCCGGCAATAGCACCCGCCGCAGCGGCACCCTCTGGCGG
The DNA here is from genome assembly GCA_021798675.1 of Pseudomonadota bacterium. The sequence continues at coordinate 1,739 of JAJZGE010000425.1, forward strand.
CATCATCGCACGCCTGCTGGGCTGGTTTCGCAGCGCCGAGGCGGCGGCTCCGGCAGCCAGCAGCGGACAGCGCAGCCTGGGCGCCGACGGCGCGGCTTCCGCCCGTCGCGATGAGCGCAGCAACCGATCTGGGCAGGCGTCAAATGTGTCGAGCGCGTCGCCGGGTCGCCATCCGCGCCGCGACTCGGCCGGCCCGCATGCCGCGAAATCGGCAGCGCCCCAGCAGCCCAGGAGCGGCCGCCAGCGCAATGAGGCAGCATCGCGCCAGGCGCAACCGGCGCAGACCCAGACCGCCAAGGCAGAACGCCAGCCGAAGCCGGCGACGCCCGACAATCAGCCTTCGCGCAGCGAACGCAAAGCCAACCCGCCACAGCCCAGGAGCGATCGTCAGCCGCGCGCTGCCGCGAGTGAGCGACCGATCGCGCTGGCAACGGACGATCTGGGCAAGGATCCCGATCAGGTGATTCCCGAGCTTGCTCCCGGTGCCCCGGAGTCCGACCCGGGCGAACTCGATGCCGATGGCAACCAGGTGCGCCGCCGCCGCGGGCGTCGCGGCGGGCGTCGCCGGCGGCGGCATGACGAGGCAGGTGCGAACGGCAGCAGTCCCGATACGGCGCTTGCGCAGGCACTCGACGATGAAGATCGCGATGATGCGGGCAACGGCGCGAGCCCATCGAAACCGAGTGACCGTTCCGGGGTACGGCGTGGCAACCAGCCTCTGGCTAGCGCCACCGACAGCCGCCCGGAAGCAACGTCAGCGCAGCAGATTGTGGCCGCCAGCGGGGCGGTTCCGCCCATCCTGCTGGAGCCTGTTGTGGCATCCGAAACGAGTGCGGCGGTCTCAGCCGAACCGGATAAAACAGCTGAGCGTGCTCCCACTGCCGCCATCCCAAACCAAACTGGCGGAGCCGCGATGGCCGCCCCAGCCCCATCGCCAGCAGTAGCAGGCTTGTCGGCCGCTGGCGCATTCAGCCTGCCTGTGCTTCCGCCCATCCCGGGAGCCCCGGGAGCGGCGAAATCCTCGCCCTCAGCTTCGATGGCAGACAATGCGGACGACCAGCATGCAGCGGCCCCCGCCTCGCCGCAAATCGCCATCGCAGCGGTAACCAAGGTCGCGTCGGTCGAACCCGCCGCAGAGAAAATCGGCCGCGAGCCACCGTCTGCAACCATCCGTACCGTTATGGAATCGGCTGCCGCTACGGGCCAACCCGCGCCAGATCATTCTGTCGGCCATGGCTACACATCCGTGGCCACGTCGGCATCACCGTCAGAGCAGGTCAGCCGAGTCGAGCCGCGTGCTGCAGAGATCCAGATCGCAGCGCATCCGAAACAGGGGGACCTGCTGGCGCCACCAACCCATCCGGTTAAGCCCATGGCGCCATCTGGCGAGGGCAAAACCTCTGCCGCGCAAGCGGATGACGGCAAGCCCGTAGACGATCTTCACGACTGACAGCTCCTTGCGCGCAGGTTAGCGATAAAAACCGGACGAAAGTCCGGTTTTTTTTGTGTGCGCCCGGCAGGGCGCACC
>JAJZGE010000426.1 GCA_021798675.1 Pseudomonadota bacterium
GCGGTGATCGGCACGATCGTGTGGTGGCTGCTGGGCTTCACGCCGGGTGCGGCGCTGGTCGTGGGCGGCAGCCTGGCCCTGTCGTCCACCGCGTTCGGTTTGCAGATCCTGGGCGAGCGCAAGGAGACCGGCACGGCCTACGGGCGGCAGGCGTTCGCGATCCTGCTGTTCCAGGATCTCGCGGCGATCCCGCTGATCGCGGCGGTGCCGTTCCTCGCCAGCACGGGCAGCCACGGCTTCGACCTGCTCGGCGCGTTGCGTGCGGTGGGCGTGATCGTGGCGGTGATCGTGGGCGGCCGTTATCTGCTGCGGCCGGTGTTCCGCTTCGTGGCGAAGGCGGACGCCGTGGAGGTGTCCACCGCCACCGCGCTGCTGGTGGTGATGGGCGTGGCGCTGCTGATGGAGGTGACCGGTCTGTCGGTGACGCTGGGCGCCTTCCTGGCCGGCGTGCTGCTGGCCGATTCGGAATACCGCCACGAACTGGAATCCAACATCGAGCCGTTCAAGGGGCTGCTGCTTGGACTGTTCTTCATCAGCGTGGGCATGGCCATGGACGTCTCGCTGTTGCTGCGCGAGCCCTGGCTGGTGCTGGGACTGGTGGCCGCGCTGCTGCTGTTGAAGGGCGCGTTGCTGTGGCCGCTGGGGCGCATCGTCGGCGCGCTGGAGCGCGGCGACGCGCTGCGCCTTGCGGCACTGCTGGCCTGCGGCGGCGAGTTCGCCTTCGTGGTGCTCAAGCTGGCCGACGAAAAGGGACTCATCAGCGCGCGCCAGCACAACCTGCTGGTGCTGGCGATCACCCTGTCGATGGCGCTGACGCCGCTGCTGGTAGCCGCGCTCGCGAAGCTTTTGGGCGCGCGCAAGGTGCGCAAGCCGGCGCGCGATTTCGACACCATCGTGGCGCACTCGCCGCGCGTCATCCTCGCCGGCTATGGCCGCATGGGGCAGATCGTGGCGCGCATCCTGCGCGCCGAGGGCATCCCGTTCGTGGCGCTCGACCACTCGGTCGAGCAGATGGATCTGGTGCGCCGCTTCGGCGGCTGGAACGACATCTTCTACGGCGACCCCGCACGGCCCGAGCTGCTGCGGGCGGCGCAGGCGGACAAGGCCGAGGTGTTCGTGCTGGCCAGCGACGATCCCGAATCCAGCTTGCACGTGGCGCGCGTGGTGAAGCGCATGTATCCGCACCTCAAGATCGTGGCGCGTGCGCGCAACCGTCAGCACGTCTGGCGACTGATGGACCTCGGCGTGGACGAACCGGTCCGTGAGACGCTCTATTCCAGCCTCAAGATGAGCAAGCAGGCGCTGGTCGCGCTGGGCATGACGCCGGAGCGCGCGGCCGACCGCGTGGAGCGCTTCCGTCGCCAGGACGCCGAGCTGATCAAGGCGCAATACCTGGTCTACGACGACGAGGCCAAGCTGGTGCAGACCACCAAGGAGGCGCTGGCCGAACTCGAAAAGCTGTTCGAGGCGGACAGCGAGCCGCGGGCGCGCGAGGCGCGCGAGCGGGATGCGGACAAGCCGCTGGCCGAGGAGAAGTGAGCGCGGCCGCGCCGGAACAACCGTAAGCCGGTTCGCCGCCCGCCACCCCGGCCTGCGCCGGGGTGGCGGGCGGTTCAGCGAACCGCAGCGCTCACTCCGCCGGTTGCGCCGGCTGCCGCAGGGTCTGCCGTACGCTGGGGATGGCGCTGCTGCGCACGGCCAGTTCGTGGGCGATGTCCACGTAGCCGAGCTGGCGGGCCACGTCGGCGGCGGTGCGGCCGAAGGCATCGCTGGCAGCGCGGTCGGCACCGCGCGACAGCAACACGCGCGCGGGCGCGAGCAGGGCATGCATGGCGCAGGCGTGCAGGGCGGTGACTCCGCGCTGGTCGGCGTGCGCCACGTCGGCACCGGCTTCCAGCAGCACGGGAACCAGTGCGCCGAGATGGGTGGCGTCGCATTCGCTGCCGGGGCGCTGCGATCCGCCGAGCAGCAGCAGCAGCGCGGTCTTGCCTTCGCCGTCGGGGCGGTTCACGGCGGCGCCGTGCCGGAGCAGCGCGTCAAGCAGGCGGCGTGCGCGCAGGCTGTCGTTGTGCTCGAAGCCGAACTGCGCGGCCGCATGCAGCGCGCTGTGGCCGTGCGCATCCACGGCATCGACCGCGGCGCCGGCAGCGAGCAGCGCCTCGACCAGTTCGGGGCGACCCATCGCGGCGGCCACCATCAACGCGGTGCTCTGGTTCGGCAGGCGCTGGTCGATCTCGGCCTTGTGCGCCAAGAGCAGCGTCACCGTGCTCTCGCGACCGCCGGCCACCGCGGCGGCCAGCGGGGTAATGCCGTTGGCGGCAGCCAGCGCGGTATCGGCTCCGGATTCGAGCAGGCAGGCGGCGATCTCGCGATGGCCCGCGCCGCAGGCGTGCAGCAGCGCGCTGGCGCCGTGCGCGTCGACGGTATCGACGGCAAAGCCCAGTTCCAGCAATCGCTGCACGGCGACCAGCGCACCGGCCTGCGCTGCCGTGGGCAGGTCGTCGGCGCGCAATGGACGGCGCGGGCGCGGCCAGCGGTCCCAGTTCAGCCAGCGCTCGACAGCCGGGTGCTCCAGCGCCAGGCCCAGCGGAGTCTCGCCACTGGCGTCGCTGGACTCGGCATCGGCGCCGTGGGCAATCAGCGCGCGCACCAGCGGCAGCGCGGCTTCGCCGTGTTCCAGTGCGGCGAACAGCGGCGTGCGTCCGTCGCGATCGCGGGCGTTCGGATTGCAGCCGCGTGCCAGCAGCGCGTGCAGCAACTGCGGTTGGCCGTTCGCCGCGGCGAGGTGCAGCGGCGTGCGCTCGCGCGCATCGGGGCCGAACGGATCGGCGCCGCGTTCCAGCAGCGCCAGCGGCAAGGCCACACCCTGCGCAGAGCCACCGAGGCGTTGCAGCGCCTGCGCGAGCAGGCCGGCGCCGGCGGGCGTGGCGCCGGCCTGCAGCAGGTCCTCGACGGCCTCGGTGGAAGCAGGAAGCTGCAGCAGCAAGGCATCGAACAGGCGACGCCCCAGCGGCGGCAGCGCGGCGCGCTCGCCGTCGTCGGCCACTTCGTCGCCATGCTCATCGTCGGGCTGTTGCGCCGCTAGGCGCGCCTCGGCGAATAGGCCGTGATCCAGCAACCAGCGTCGCGCCTGGCCCAAGCCGGGCTGGGCCAGGTCGAGATAAAGCTGGGCAAGCTGCGCCTGCGGCCACTCGCGCACGCGCGCGGCGAAGCCGGAAACGATGGCCCAGTGGCCGAAGCGCAGCGCATCGAGCAGGTGCGACGG
>JAJZGE010000427.1 GCA_021798675.1 Pseudomonadota bacterium
CGGCTTTCAGTCGGCCGCAGCGGATGATTCGGGCGACTGCGCGGCCACCGTCGACTCGCTCGCGTCGGCGGCGCCGAGCAGGCCGAGCAGCTCGGCCTCGATCCACTCCAGATCGGGAATCACCGCCACGTCGTCGCGCACCAGCACCTGGGCGCGCACACCCGGCGGCAGCGCGCTGCCGTCGTGGGTGGGGATGATCAGCTCGGCGTTCAGCGTGGTCAGGCGCGGGAAGCCCTGCGTCAGCACCGCGATGAACGGCAGCCCGGGATCGCCGCCGAGCGCCTTGAGCACCGCCACGCGCACGCTGAGCGCCGCGTCGCCCGCTTCGGCGCCGGCAAGCACGGTGAACGACACCAGCGGCACACGCCAGCCGCGCCAGGCGATACGGCCGAGCAACCACTGCGGCGCATTCGCCACCGGTTCGGGCGTGCTCTGGGTGATCACTTCGGCCACGGTGGCGTTGGGCAACAGCAGGCGCAGGTTGCCCACCGGCACCAGGACGCAGCGGATTTCGCGCGGCAGCAGATCACTTTCACTCATGGAAACACCTCGACCAGGTGCGCCGCCAGCTCATGCGGCGTACCGGAAAAACTGACCAGTCGTTCGGCAAAGATGCCACTCACCATGTCGGCAAAGTGCTCACCGGACGACGACTCGACCCACACCTGGCCGCCGCGATCATGGATCGCCTGCGCGCCGGCCACCGCATCGGTGGCCTGCCCGGCAAACACGATTGCCAGCGCGTCGCGACCAAACATGTTGGCGGCGATGCTGAAGCTGGCATCGATCGACGGACTCGGCGCGGCGTCGGCGGCACCGGCCAGCAATTCGATGCGGCCATCGCGATGGACGCGGACCTGCTGCTCGGCCGGCACCACCAGCACCTCGCCGGCACCGGCGCGACCGCCCTGGGTGGCTACCCGTACCGGCAGCGTGCCGAGGGCGGCCAGATGCTCGGCCAGGCTCTGCGCCGACTGCCCGGCCAGGTGCTGCAGCAGCACAAAGGTCAGCCGCGAGGTGGCTGGCAGCGCGGCGAGAAATGCCGCCACCGAGGCCGCGCCGCTGGCCGCCGCGCCCAGCAGCACCAGCCGGCGCAGCGCGCTGCCGGTATCGTCGAGCACCATCTCGTTTGCGTGCTCATAGGCCTGCGGGGCAATCGCCTCTTCCAGCGAAATCAGCTCCAGGCTCATCACCGGCTCAATGGCTGGATCCACCGGGGCCACGTCCGGCGCCAGGAACTCGGCGGCAGTCAGTTTGCGGATGCCGAACGCCGCGGCGTCAGGCCGTTCGACCGCATCGCTGGACGCTGGCGGCGCGTCGTCGAGCAGCGCCCAGTTATCGGGGGCCCGCACTGGCGCGGTGGCGATCGCGTCTGCCTTCGCGGCGACCGCTGCCGCTGGTGGCGTGGCGACGGCATCCAGCGGTGACAGCTGCAGATGGTCGAGATGGAATACAGGTGCTGCGGGCGGCCTTGCGTGATCGTCGGTGGCTGGAAGCCGAGGTTCACTGCCGTCCTCAGGCCCAGCGGTCGACGCCTCCCGCGGCATGCCGAAGTTGCCGTCGTGCAGCGGCGGCAACTCCTCGCCATCGGCAAAGCGCAGGCCGGAGCCGCTGGTGCTTTCTTCCTCGCCGGGCAGCTCGCCGGCAGCGAGCAGGGCTTCGAGCTCCGCAGCCAGGTTTTCCGATTCGGCGACGGCCGCCTCGCTGTGCGAGGTCTCGATGGAATTGAGCGCATGCGGCTCCGCGACGGGCGGCAACGCTGGCGCATCCGCCACAGCGGCTGGCTCCGGCTCGACCGCAACGGTGGCGTGCTCGCCTGGCGCGGGTGCAGCGGCGATGGGCGGCGGCGCGGCCCCGATATCGCGCGCGTCCAGCGGTCGCGGCGGATCGATGTCGCCCACGGCCAGCACCTTCACCGCCAGATGCCGCGCCCAGCGCGCGCGATCCCAGCCGGCCAGCGCGCGGCTGGCCTGGGCGTCATTGAAAACCACGCGCGGATGGTCGCCGTCGATCACTTGGTACAGCTGATCGAGCGCATCGTCGGCGGCATCGTCCAGATTGACGACGAGTACTTCGACACCGGTGCGCTGCAGCAGCTCGCGGCTGAGGCTGGCCACGCCGCCCTCGTGCACGATGCGCGCGCCGCGTTCGCTCAAGGCCTCGCGCAGCTGGCCGCCCAGTTCAGTATCGTCAAACAGCAGTGCAACCGCCGGTCCGGTTGCGGTCATGGCATGGCTCCAGCGCGCTGCTCCAGCACCTCACTGATCTGCGCCAGCAGCTCGGCCTCCTGGTAGGGCTTGCCGAGATAGCGATCGACGCCGATGTCGAACGCGCGCTGGCGATGCTTGTCGCCGCTGCGCGAGGTGATCATGATGATCGGCACATCGCGCAGTCGCGGGTCGGCCTTCATGTGGGTAGCCAGCTCGTAGCCGTCCATGCGCGGCATCTCGATGTCCAGCAGCATCAGGTCCGGCACGCGCTCGTGCAGCTTTTCCACCGCATCGACGCCGTCCTTGGCCGTGCTGACTTCGTATTCATGACGCTCGAGCACGCGGCTGGTGACCTTGCGCATGGTGATCGAATCGTCCACCACCATTACCAGCGGCCGCACCCGTACTTCCTCGATGATCGGCGCCTGCACCGCGCTGAGGCCATCGGCCAGACGCTGCTGGCGGCGGGTGATTCCATGACGCACCAGCGGGGCCAGATCGAGAATGATCAGCACCGAACCGTCGCCCATGATGGTGGCGCCGAGCAGGCCCGGTACCGAACTGATCTGCGGGCCGACCGACTTGACCACGATCTCGCGCGAGCCCAGCACCGCGTCGATGCGGATGGCCGCACGCAGATCACCGGCGCGGGTCAGCAACAATGGCTGCTGCTCGTCCTCAGCCGGCAGGCCAGGCGGCAGACCCAGCAATTCGGCCAGATCATGGATGCCGTAAGGCTCGTTGCCGTACTCGAAGGTGGGATCTTCCTGCGCCAGACGGGCCGCCAGATCGTCCGGACTGACCCGCGCCACGCCCTGCACCGAGGTCATCGGAATCGCGAACGTGGCCTCGCCGATGCGCACGAGAATCGCCTGCGTCACCGCCAGGGTGAACGGCAGCCGCAGCACGAACACGCTGCCCTTGCCCTGCTCGGACTCGATCGAGAGCGAACCGCCAAGCTGCTTGATCTCGTTGGCGACCACGTCCATGCCCACGCCGCGCCCGGCCAGCTGGGTGATCTTGGCAGCCGTGGAGAAGCCCGTCTG
>JAJZGE010000428.1 GCA_021798675.1 Pseudomonadota bacterium
GAACGCGGCCTGCGCGCGCTTGACGATCACCTCGTAGTCGGCCGCGCTGGACGCATGCACGGTGCCCAGCAGCTCGCCACTGGCCGGGTTCACCGGCTGCAGTGCGCCGGCGTCGGTGGTCTTCGACCACTCGCCCTGGCCGAGGTAGCTGCCGGACTGCTCGCCGTGCAGGCCGAGTGCGCTGAGGATGGCATGGGACATGGATCACTCCTGGACAGACAGGACGCCCGCAGGCGCCGCGATGAAGGTGGCAAAGGCGTTGATTCTAGCAGGCGGCCCGCTGCGGCCGGATCGCGCCACGGCGGGATCCATGCGAAAATCCCGCCGCGCCCTCGTAGCTCAGTTGGATAGAGCGGCCCCCTCCTAAGGGGCAGGTCGGACGTTCGAATCGTCTCGAGGGCACCATTCCCGCTACCGCCCTTGCGCCGCCCACGCGCTCACGAGCTGCACGACAGCATCGAGCAGCCAGCCTTGTGCCGCGCCCAGTCCGGCCGCTTCTGCGCGAAGGCCTCGCGGCCGGGCTGCTCGTCGTACGGGCGGAGCATCACCTCCAGCAACTCCTCGATGCCGCCGGTGTCCCCCTGCGTGGCGCGATCGATCGCCTGCTGCGCGAGGTAGTTGCGCAGCACGTAGCGCGGGTTGGCCAGGTTCATGCTCGCGCGGCGCGGCGCGGCGGGCAGCGGATCGTCACGCAGCCGCGCGGCGTAGCGTGCCAGCCAGTCGATCAGCGCCGGTTCCGCCGCGCGCCGCTTGGCGTCGTCGTAGAAGGCATCGGCAAACGGCGCCAGCGTCGGTGCCTGCGCATCGACCTCGGCCAGCGCGCGAAACCACAGCGTCATGTCGATCTCGGCCTGCTGCAGCAACGCCCGCAGCGACTGCATCAGCGCCACGTCGTCATCGCGGCACTGCGCCAGGCCGAGCTTGGCGGCGATGTGGGCACGGTCGGCGGCGGCGTAGCTCGCGGCGTAGCGATCCAGCCCGGCCTGCAGCGGCCCGATGCCGCCGAACAGCGGCGCCAGCGCGCCGGCCAGCCGGCTCAGGTTCCACCATGCCACGTCGGGCTGCTGGCCGTAGCGGTAGCGGCGGCGCTGTGCGTCGGTGGTGTTCGGGGTCCAGTCCGGGTCGTAGTTGTCCACCCATCCGTAGGGGCCGTAGTCGATGGTGAGGCCGAGGATCGACATGTTGTCGGTGTTCATCACACCGTGCACGAAGCCCACGCGCATCCAGTGCGCGATCATCGTCGCAGTGCGCTCGCATACCTGACCGAACCATTCCGCGTAGAGCAATTCACCGCCGCCCTGCAACTCGGGGAAGTCCCGGCGGATGGTGAAGTCGACCAGCTGCCGCAGCAGCGCCGTGTCGCCGCGCGCGGCGGGCAACTCGAAGTTGCCGAAGCGGATGAACGAAGGCGCCACGCGGCACACGATCGCGCCCGGTTCCGGCGCCGCATGGCCGTCGTAGAACATGTCGCGCAGCACGCTCTCGCCGGTGCCGACCAGGCTCAGCGCACGCGTGGTCGGCACGCCCAGGTGATGCATCGCCTCGCTGCACAGGAACTCGCGGATCGACGAGCGCAGCACCGCGCGGCCATCGGCACTGCGCGAGTATGGTGTCGGCCCGGCGCCTTTCAGCTGCAGCTCCCAGCGCTCGCCGGCCGCGTTGATCGCCTCGCCCAGCGAAATCGCGCGACCGTCGCCGAGCTGCCCCGCCCAGTGGCCGAACTGGTGGCCGCCGTAGTTGGCCGCCTGCGGCTGCATGCCGTCGAGCAGCGCATTGCCGCCGAACACCTGCGCGAACTCCGCGCTGGCGATATCCGCCGCGCCGAAGCCCAGCCGCGCCGCCAGCTCGGCCGAATGCGCCAGCAGCCGCGGCGCCGCCACCGGCGTGGGATCGACCCGCGAATACAGCGCGCCCTCGACCTGGCGCAGCCGCGGCCCGGACTCCGGATCGCCGGGCAACTCGCGCACGAACGCATTGTCGAAACGCAGCTTGAGCATGGCGGAAGCCATCGGAAAAGATGCACCCTATATCCGGGCGCCGATCTCTGCCCGCAAGGGCCGCGCGAAGGCGAACCCGATGCGCATGGCGCTATAGTCGGCGCCGCCCATCCAGCGCGAGCATCGCATGATCCATCCCTCACCCGGCAGCCTCAACGCCGACGCGCTGCCGGCGGACGCGCCGTATCTCGATGCCACCACGCGCTGGCTGGAACGTGCCGTGATCGGCCTCAACCTGTGTCCGTTCGCCCGCGCGCCGCACCTGCAGGGCCGGCTGCGCCTGCGCGTCAGCCACGCACGCGACACCGACACGCTGCTCGACGACCTCTGCGGCGAACTGCAGAGCCTCGCCGCCGCCGATCCCGCCGACTGCGAAACCACCCTGCTGATCCACCCGCACGTGCTGGGCGACTTCCTCGACTACAACGACTTCCTCGACAGCGCGGACGCGGCGGTGGAAACGCTCAAGCTCGACGGCGTGCTGCAGGTCGCCAGCTTCCACCCGCAGTACCAGTTCGCCGGCACCGACGCCGCCGACATCGAAAACGCCAGCAACCGTTCGCCGTACCCCACCCTGCACCTGCTGCGCGAAGCCAGCGTGGAGCGCGCGGCCGAGGCGATGACCGACCCGGACGAAATCTACCGGCGCAATATCGAGACGCTGCGGAAGCTGGGGAGCGCGGGGTGGACGGCACTGGATGTTGGTGCGGCATGACGGACGAAAAGTCGGCTCCCGGATAGCGCGGTCATCCGACAACAAGGCGTTCATGCCGCGGCTGTCATGCTGACGCGTGAACACTCTCCCCGCGATACTTCCTGATCCCTACGCCGAAAGCGTTGACCCGACCGTGCATTGCGATACCTGCGAAGCCGTCTGCTGCCGCCTCACGGTAGTGTTGATGCCGGAGGATCACGTGCCGGCGTGGCTGGTCGCGCGCGACGAGCACGGCATGGAAACGCTGGCCAAGGGTGAGGACGGCTGGTGCGCCGCGGTCAATCCGAACACCTCCGGCTGCACCATCTACGCGGATCGTCCGACGATCTGCCGCAAGTACGCGATGGGCAGCCCGAGCTGCCGCGACGAGCGCCACAAGTGGTTCGGCGAGAAGATTCCCACCGCCGTCCACCTGCTGTAGCCCGGCGCGGCGGCGACGGCCGCCCGCAGCATCCGCAAGATACCTAGCCTTGCGCCAGCTCGCGCACCACCACCGTGGCATACGCGCCGGCCGGCAGCTCGAACGCCAGCTCCAGCGTCT
>JAJZGE010000429.1 GCA_021798675.1 Pseudomonadota bacterium
CGACCTGCGCGCCCTGCTGCGCAGCCCCGCCTGCCTGCGCCTGCGCCACGGCCACCCCGACCTGCCCGACCTGCCCTACCACGGCGTGCTCGAGCGCTTCGAGCAACTCCACCACACCCCCGCCCATACCCTGTACCGCGCCCGCCTCGTGCCTCGCCTGCAGCGCCTGGCCCTGTGCCGCCACAGCCGCAGCTTCACCACCGAGCGCCCCATCCCCGACACCCTGCGCCAGCTCCTGCTCGACTCCGGCATGCACCCCCTGCGCATGCAACTGCGCTCTTCCTACCGAGCCCGCAACTTCGTCTGCCAGTACGACGAGTCCGACCTCGACTTCCTCCACCGATGGCTCCAGCGCGAGGGCCTGTTCTACCTCTTCGAGCACGGCCCCGAGCGCGACACCCTGCTCCTGCTCGACCACAACGAGCTGCTGCCCCCCGACACCCTCGACGTGACCTGGCAGCCCCTGCCCCACCTGCCCGGCTCCGACGCCCAGCCCACCCTGCACGACTGGCACGCCCTGCTCCAGCCCCTGCCGCGCCAGCTCGTGCTGCACCAGCGCAACCACCGCAAGGCCGCCGTCGAACTCAGCGTGCGCTGCACCCTCGACCCCGACGGCCTCGGCGAGATCGTCCTCGACCACCTCGACTTCCGCGACCACGACGAGGGACGACACTACGCCGACATCCTCGCCCAGCAACTGCGCTGCCGCGCACAGCGCTTCACCGCCGCCTCCTCCTGCCGCGGCATGCGCTGCGGCCAGACCCTGCGCCTGCGCTCTCACCCCAGGCGCGACTTCAACCGCTCCTACCTCATCACCCGCGTCACCCACCACGCCACACGCGCCAACCCCGCCCTGCCCGGCTCCGGCAACGCCTACTCCTGCCAGCTCGAACTCATCGACCTCGCCCTGCCCTTCCGCCCCCAGCCCACCCTCGCCTGGCCTCGCATCGCCGGCACCGTCTGCGCCACCGTCCTGGCCGACCCCGACAACCCCTACGCCGAACTCGACCCCCACGGCCGCTACTCCATCCGCCTGCACTTCGACCCCGACCCCGGCGACCACCCACCCCCCCAGCCCCCGGCTCGCGTGCGCATGGCCACCCCCTACGCCGGCAGCCACCACGGCATGCACCTGCCCCTGCTCGCCGGCACCGAGGTCCTCGTCGCCTTCCGCGACGGCGACCCCGATCAGCCCGTCATCACCGCCGCCGTCCCCAACTCCGAGAACCCCAGCCTCACCCGCCAGTCCAACCCCTACGCCCACCAATGGCGCACCGCCGGCGGCAACGGCATGTACCTCGACGACCGCAACGGCCGGCAGGGCCTGTTCATGCACTCCCCGAGCGCCAGTTCCACCATCGCCCTCGGCTCCATCAACACGGACGGCGGAAAAACCGAGGGCATCGCCATCACCACCCAGGGCGACATGAACACCATCGTGGCGGGCACGCGTACCTTCGCACAGGTAGGGGGCACCGACATGGTCACCGTCGGCTACATGGGGGACATGAACGCGGCGTTCGGCAGCTCGCTGGAGTTCGGACCCACGCTGAACTGGAGCGCGGGGCCAGCCCTCGAGGTGTTCGGCGGTCCCGAACAAGCCTATACCTCCCAGGCCTGGCAGCAGCTGGCGCCGAGCGCGCAACTCGGCGCGGACGCGGACCTCGTGCTGCGCGGCGGGTTGAACGACGAGGCCCGCACCGCGTTGCGCGCGCTGCGCAAACGTTGCGGTACGACGGCTTTCGTCGGTGCGGCGGGCGCCACGGCATTCGCCAGCGCCGCCCACTACGCCATTCCCGACAGTACCGCGGGCTGGCGTTGGGGCGCCGCAGGCCTTGCCGCTGGCGGATGCTTCGCCGCCACCGTGGCTGCGCGGGGGGCCCTGGGAAAATTCGTGGAACGCTCCACGAACGCGATGAAGGACGCCCACGCGAGCGAACTTCTGCTGCAGCGCGGGCAGCTGCAGATGGAACATCGTCCGGGATGGGCGTCGCGTGTCCGGCGCCTGCGCATGGACGACCAGGGCATGGCACTGGAGGCCAGTGCCAATCGCGACAGCCCCGCCGACACCCGTGCATGGAGCCAGGATCCGGACAAGAGCCGCGCAGTGGCCGCGGAGGCGAGCCTGGACATCGACGGCGTCGCCCCGTCGCTGCGGGCAAGCATCGGCCAGGCCACGAAACTCGCATTGCATGCGACCCGACTGGAGCTCGGCTACGACGACGAATGCATGTGGCGTGCGAACGCCCAGGGCGACATCACGGTCGACGCCAAGGAGATCGCGATCCTGGAACAAGACCTGCTGGACATCGGCTGAGAGCCCATCATGCGCGTGGACAAACCCGAGGACATGGCCGTGGTGCTGCGCCGTCAAGGCCCGCCGGGCGCCCGCGTGCTCGTCGTCAACGTCCTGGCCGGACTGCAGCTTCGCCCCGACCAGCCAAGCCTGCTGCTGCGAGAGCAGGATGTCTGGGACACGGTCGCTGGGGCTCTCGGCCCCGCCGGCCAGTTGCTGGTCCCGGCGCCGCGTGAAGGCACCCAGGTGCTGGTCCACGGCCATGCCTGGATCCCCGCGGAACACGCGGATTCCCGTGCCCGCGTCGAGCTGCGCGTGGTGGCCGATCCCGACGCGGCTGGCGATGCGGGACCGACGCTCGCCCCAAGCGCTTCGACGATCCTGCTCCACAAGAGCATTCGGGTCCACGCTCCCCCACCCACGGCTGCCGCGGCACCCGTAGCCGTGCCGGTGCCGGAACTGGGACCGGTTCCGGTGCATCCGCCGACGGACCGAAGGGCTCGCGGCGAAGCCCTCGTGCAGGCCGACTCGTGGCTGTCGGCGTGGCCTCACGCCAACGCCACGCAGGCTCCAGCCGCTGCGCCGGATCAATGCCTGGCGCAGGACCTGCGCGGCGACGAAACCCTGGAATTCCTCCACCTGCACCCGGAGCAACCGCGGCTGCGCACCGCGCTTGCCGGCCTGCGCCCGATCTGTCGCTGGAATCTCCCTCCCGAGGCCGCGAGCGCACGCCACGCTTCGAGCACCCTGCTGCCGTTGCGGGCTTGCACGCTGTGGCTGTTTCCCGAGGCTCTGCGCGGCATTGTCGTGTTCGAGGCCCGCGTCGCCTGCACGGTTGCCCATGACCTCAAGGGCGAAACGCTGCACGCGCAGTGGGAACCTTGCACGCGGAGCCGGCAGGCCTCGCCGCCGGCGATGCGGCCCACGCCCGCCGCCAGCGCAGCCGGGGCCTC
>JAJZGE010000430.1 GCA_021798675.1 Pseudomonadota bacterium
GCGTTCCAGGTGGGCGCGGATGAAGCTGGAGTCGCAGACGATCTCGCCGGCGTCGTCGATGTACGGCAGCTTGCCCTTGGGCGCCTCCGGCGGGATCGCGAATACCTTGCGGTAGGGCAGGCCGGCCATCTGCAGCTGCAGCTCGGTCTTGGTGACGAAGGGGCTGGGGTCGGGCAGGCCGAAGGCGGGGGCGCAACCGTACAGGGTGATCGTGGGCGTGGTCATCGCGGAGCTCCTTGGGATGGACGGGACGCAGCCTGACGGGGGGCTGCTGACAGCCTGTTGTCAGCAGTCGCGCCGGGCCGCCGCCGTCGCCGGGAGGCGCCAGATTGGGCAGAAAGGTCAATCCACGCTATCTTGCGCGCCAGCGTCCATCCGGGGAGTCCCAGCGTGAACCCATCCGCATCCAGCGCGTCCTCTCGCGCCGAACTGACCTTGCGCGGCCTGGTCATCGGCATCGTCATCACGGTGGTGTTCACCGCGGCCAACGTGTTCTTCGGCCTGAAGGCCGGCCTGACCTTCGCCACCTCGATCCCGGCGGCGGTGATCTCGATGGCGATCCTGCGCGCGATGAAGAACTCCACCATCCAGGAGAACAACATCGTCCAGACGGTGGCCTCGGCCGCCGGCACGCTCTCCTCGATCATCTTCGTGCTGCCGGGCATGATCATGATCGGCTGGTGGGCCGACTTTCCGTTCTGGACCTCGTTCGCCATCTGCGCGCTGGGCGGCATCCTGGGCGTGATGTATTCCATCCCGCTGCGCCGTGCGCTGGTGACCGACACCGACCTGCCGTATCCGGAGGGCCTCGCCTGCGCCGAAGTGCTCAAGGTAGGCACCGGCGACGACGCGGATGCCAGCAGCGCGGAAGAGAGCCGTGCCGGCCTGCTCGCCGTGCTGTGGGGCTCGATCGTCTCGGCCGTGTTCGCCGTGGTGGTCGCCACGCAGGTGTTTGCGTCGGACTTCGTGCGCACGTTCCGCGTGAACGACAAGGGCGCGGTCAGCGGTTTCGATTTCAACCTCTCCTTCGCGCTGTTCGCCATTGGCCATCTGGTGGGCCTGTCGGTGGGTATCGCGATGCTGGTCGGTGCCGTCATCGGCTGGGGCTGGGGCGTGCCGCATTACTCGGTGCTGGGCGACATGAGCCAGTCGGTGGCGGACCTCGCCAACGCCACCTGGAGCCACAAGGTGCGTTTCGTCGGTGCGGGCACCATCGGCGTGTCGGCCATCTGGACGCTGGCCAAGCTGGTGAGGCCGGTGGTCAGCGGCCTGACCTCGGCGATGGTGGCTTCGCGCGTGCGCAAGGCCGGCAACGCCGATTCGCTGCCGCGCACCGAACGCGACATCCCGATCGGCATCGTCGGCCTGATCACGCTGGCGTGTTTCGTGCCGATCGCCTGGCTGCTCGGCTACTTCGGTTCGATCAGCGGCCTGGGCGACCACATCGCCGTGCTCGCCATCGGCGGCGTGGCCTTCGTCGTTCTGATGGGCTTCTTCGTTTCCACCGTGTGCGGCTACATGGCCGGCCTGATCGGTTCGTCCAACAGTCCGCTGTCGGGCGTGGGCATCCTGGTGGTGATCGCCGCCGCGCTGCTGCTGGTGGCGTTCGTCAAGCCGCATGTCGGCCCGCAAGAGGGCAAGGCGCTGGTAGCGTTCGCGCTGTTCATCACCTCGGTGGTGTTCACCGTGGCGGCCATCGCCAACAACAATCTGCAGGATCTGAAGACCGGCCAGCTCGTCGATGCCACGCCATGGCGCCAGCAGGTGGCGCTGGTGATTGGCGTGATCGCCGGCGCCGCGGTGATTCCGCCGGTGCTCAACCTGCTCAACAAGGCCTACGGCTTCGTGGGCGTGGCCGGTGCCGGTCCGCATGCGCTGCCGGCACCGCAGGCGGGCCTGATCTCCGCGCTGGCGCAGGGCGTGATCACCAACAACATCGACTGGAGCCTGATCGTCACGGGCATCTGGATCGGTGTCGCCATCATCGTGATCGACGAAATCCTGGCGCGCACGACCAGGCACATGCGCTTGCCGCCGCTGGCGGTGGGCCTGGGCATCTACCTGCCGACCGTCAGCACGCTGATGGTGGTGGTGGGTTCGGTGGTGGGCTGGGTCTTCGACCGTCGCGCGGATCGTCGTTCAAAGAAGCCGGAAGCCACCAAGCAGCTTGGTGTCCTGCTTGCCTCGGGCCTGATCGTCGGCGAGAGCGTGATGGGCGTGGTCATCGCGTTCATCGTCGGCCTCTCCGGCAAGGCAACGCCGCTGGCGCTGGTGGGCGCGGGGTTCGCCGGGGCGGCACAGTGGATCGGCGGCATCGCGTTCGTGGCCCTGGTGGTGGTGATGTACCGCTGGATCGCGCGCCTGGGGCAGGGCACGTCCGCGCGTTGAGCGCGGCGGTGTCTGTTCACCGCGGGCAACGCGGCGTGCCTTAAAATCGGTCCATCCCAGGGAAAACGAGCCTCGCGTGGAGCAACAGGAAAAAGTCGAGCAGGTACCGCGCGTGGATGATGTCCTGAGCCCGGCCAGCCAGCGGTCGGCCGGGTTGCGCCGCGTGGCCGGGCCGTTGCTGTCGGTGGGCATGCTGGTGCTGGCGATGTGGGCGCTGCACCTGCTGGCGCGCCACGTCAGCTACCACGACATCCGCGAGTATGTGGCCAGCGTGTCGCGCGTGCGCCTGCTGCTGGCCATCGTGCTGACCACGCTGGGTTTCGGCGTGATGTCGCTGTACGACCGCTTCGGCCTCGAGTCCATCGGCAGGCCGCTGCCGTGGCGGCGGGTGACCCTGATCTCCTTCATCAGCTATGCCTTCAGCAATGCGGTGGGCATGTCGTTCCTGGTGTCGGGATCGATCCGTTACCGCTTCTACGTGCAGAACGGGCTTTCCACCACCGAGATCGCCAAGCTGGTGCTGTATTGCACCCTGAGCTTCTGGCTGGGCCTGCTGGCGCTGACCGGCGTGACCCTGCTGATCGTGCCCTTGCCCTCGGGCCTGCCGCTGAGCGACTGGCGAATCCTGCTGGCCACCACGCTGACCGCGATCCCGCTGGCCTGGGTACTGGGCGGCTTCATCCGCCGGCCGATCCGGCTGTGGCGCTGGCGCGTGCTGCTGCCGCGCCCGTTGCCGGCGCTACGCCAGGTGCTGGTGGGTGCGCTGGACTGGTGGCTGGCGGCGATGGTGATGTACGTGCTGATGCCGGACAGCCTGCACGCCGGCTTCGGGCATTTTCTGGCGATCTTC
>JAJZGE010000431.1 GCA_021798675.1 Pseudomonadota bacterium
GCCGGACTTCACGATCAGTTCGAGCAAGCCGATGCCGTCGAAGGGCGAGATGCTGCGCGGCTCATCGGCGCTGATGTAGGTATCGATGAGATGGCGCATGTCCGCCTCGAAGGGCTTGAGGTCCAGCGTTTCGCCGCTGGCGCGGCGGATCATTTCACGCAGCGCCAGATAGTCCTTCATCTGCCGCTGCATGCGGCTGACGTCCGCGCCGCTGTAGCCGGCTGCTTCCAGCTCGTCGGCGATATTGGCCCAGGCCCGCACCAGCGCCACGGCCGCCTTGTACAGCGCCACCCGCTGCGGCTCGCGCGCTTTCAGGTCGGACGGTATCTCCGTATTGCCGCAAAAATAGTGGAGGTACTGCAGCTCGCCCTTGGGCGGCAGCACCGGCTCGCAAAGCAGCGCCAGCTGTTCCAGTGACTGATCCAGCCGCTCACGGCCCTTGTGCAGCCGGTCCTGCATCAGCACGGCGGGGTCCGCGCCGGCTGCGCTATGGTCCAGCTCGGACGAGTACACCTGCAGCGCGCCCGTACCCTTGTCGTTGACCAGTTTCTTGAACAGATCCTTGTAGTCGACGATGTAGCCGAAATCCTTGTCTTCGCCATCCAGCCGGTTGGTGCGGCAGATCGCCTGGAACAGGCCGTGATCCTGCATCGACTTGTCGATGTACAGATACGTGCACGGCGGCGCGTCGAAGCCGGTCAGCAGCTTGTCGACCACCACCAGCAGCTTCATGTTGGCCGGCTCTTTCGCGAGCAGCCGCTTCGCATGCTCCTCGTAGGCTTCGGTCCTGCTCATGCCCGGACGGGCATCCACGTTCTTCAGCAGTTCGGTGTAGGTGTTGTAGATGAACTGCTTGTCGGTTTCGGTGTGGGCACCGGTTTCCTCCAGTGTGATGTCCCTCGCCTGCGGGTCGTAGGAGGTCACCGCCGCGCAGCGGCCCTTGAACGGCGTCTTCTGGAACAGACTGAAATACTTGCAGGCTTCATAGATGCTGGAGGCCACCAGGATCGCGTTGCCGCGCTCGCTGGACAGCCGCGGCTTCACGCTGAAGTCGAACACGATGTCGCTCACCACCCGTTCCATCCGCGAACGCGAGCTGAGCACGTACTGCATGGTGCCCCAGGTCTTCTTCAGCTCGTCGCGCTGCCAGTCGTTGAGGCCGCGCGTCTTGGCCTCGAACCACGCATCGATCTTGTCGGTGGAGCCCAGCTGCTGGTCGATGTCGCGCGCCTCGTAGACCAGATCCAGCACCACCTCGTCCTCCACCGCCTCGCTGAACTTGTAGGTGTGGATGTAACCGCCGAACACCTCCAGGCTGCTCTGCCTGTCCTGCTTCAACAACGGCGTGCCGGTGAAGCCGATGAACACCGCGTTCGGCATCGTCGCCTTCATCACCCGATGCAGCTTGCCGCTCTGGGTGCGGTGGCACTCGTCGACAAACACGAACACCTCGCCCACCGTGGCACTGGGCCGGCTTTCCAGCTCCTTGATGAACGCCTCGAAGTCGTCCACGTTCTTGCGACCGAACTTGTGCACCAGCGAGCACAGCAGGCGCGGTGCAGGCTGGCCCAGCTGGCGCATCAGCTCGCGCCCGCTGCCGCTGCGCTGGATCGCTTCGCCAGCCTCGCGAAATACCCGCTCGATCTGCTTGTCCAGCTCGTCGCGGTCGGTGATCAACACCACCCGGGCGTGCGGGTTGTTCTCCAGAATCCACTTGGCCAGCAGCACCATCACGATGCTCTTGCCGCTGCCCTGGGTGTGCCAGATGATGCCGCCCCTGCGCTCGCGCACCTGCTGCTGCGCGGCCTGGATGCCGAAGTACTGATGCACGCGCGGCAATTTCTTGATGCCGCCATCGAACAGCACGAAGTCGTGCATCAGTTCGATCAGGCGCTCCTTGCGACACATCTTCAGCAGGTATTTGTCCAACTTGTAGCGGCGGTTGTCCGCCTCGTCCTCTTTCCAGCGGAGGAAGTATTTTTCCTGCGTGCCGATCGCGCCGTACTGCAGCCCTTCGGAGTCGTTGCCGGCAAACACGATCTGCACCGTGCTGAAGAACCACGCGTTGAACTCGGGCTCCTGGTTGGACAGGTTCTGGCGAATGCCGGCGCCGATGCTGGTGCGGCTGTTCTTCAGCTCGATCACGCCGACCGCGATGCCGTTGACGTACAGCACCAGATCTGGACGACGCTCCAGCCCGCCTTTCAGCGTGACCTCCTCGGCGATCGCAAAGTCGTTGCGCCCGGGCTGCGCCCAGTCGATCAGCGGCACCGATTCGGTCACCTTGCCCGCCTCGGTCTTCACCGGCACGCCGTAACGCAGCAGGGCGTACACGGCCTGGTTGTTGCCGTACAGGCCACGACTGGGGTGATCGGCCTCGGTGCGCAGGCGGTGCAGCGCGGCGCTGATCTGCGCCTGCGCATAACCGCGCCGGGTCAGCCAGTCGCCCAGCAGGCCTTGCTCGACATTTCGGTTGCTGTCGCGAGCGGACCAATCGCCCAGGTAGTCGTACTGCAACTCATCGCGGAACAACGCGATCACCCGCTGCTGGGTCACCCGCTCCGGCTGGGCCATCGTGCTCATCGTGTCTTCCCTGTTATGTCCCGGTGCTCGCTGGCGCGTCATCGGTGAACCATCGCACATACGCTTCGCAGCGGAAACGGCGATGGCGGCCCGGCGCGATGCCTTTGGCACTCACCGCACGACTTCCCAATGGCCACCCTTCGCCGGCCCTACGTGCCGCAGACGGTTCTGCTTGACCAGCCGGGCTACGGCGCGCTCCACCGCGCTGACCGATTTGTCGATATGCGCCGCCACCTCGGACAGCGACATGGCGGGTTGCCCGGCCAGCGCCAGCAGGATCAGGTCGGGCGTTTTCACCGGCGTTTTCACCGGCGTTTTCACCGGCGTTTTCACCGGCGTTTTCACCGGCGCAAAGCGGAGTTCCACCCACAGGCCTTGCGCTTCCTCCCGCAGCGCCGGGTCAGGCAGGCCGCGGCTGCGGCAGGCCTGCCGCATCTTCTCGATACCCAGTCCCCACGACTCGATCATCCCCGCACGAAAAAAGGCATTGGCAATATCCGGATTGGGCGGTTGCGAAGCATGCAGGGACTGCAAGGTCGCGATCGTCCAGCCCTGCTGCAGCGGGCCGTTGTTCCAGAACACGATGCGATCGTCGTACACGCTGACCTGGATCGGCACGCCGCTGGCGTAATCCTTGTGCGCGATCGCATTGAG
>JAJZGE010000432.1 GCA_021798675.1 Pseudomonadota bacterium
CGAACTCTTCGAGGCTCTCGGCATCAACCAGCCCACCTGACCACCGCTGTTGTGTCATTTTTTCCTATCGCGAGATAAGAAAATCAGGGGCTTATGCGATTAGCTGCGGAACTTGGGGGGGGCAGGCAGTCTTGCCGCGGTGCCGGTGTCTGCGGCCTTCCTGCGGTCAGACGAACACGCAACGAACTGCAGCAGGGGGGGCGCGTTTGCGGGCCTTGCTCAGGCGCCGATGTGCGGATCGGCCTGCAGACCCGCGTCGGTCATCAAGCAACTTCATCCACAGCAAGGGAGACGTCGCGATGCGAATGCAGAAAATGCTCCGGCTCGGCATGCTGATCAGCACGGCCCTGTGTACCTGCGCCCACGCCGCAGCCGCGGGCGACGCGTATGCGCCGCTGCGGCTCTATGCAGGGGCATGGCAGGTGACCAAGGCGTCCGCTCCGGCCGGCAAGCCCGATCGGCTGGTCAACGATTGCGCCGAGATCGGGCGCTACTCCGCCTGCCAGCAGACCGTCAACGGCAGGCCCGGCGCGCTGGTGCTGTTCATTCCCGACCGCGTGGCCGGCCAGTATCACAACCAGGTCGTGCTGCCCGACGGCGCCGCGCTGGGACCACCCGGGACACTGGTGATCGCCGGCGAGCGCTGGACCTATCTCGGCCAGCCCGATCCCAAGGGCGTGCGCTATCGCACCACCAATGTGTTCCATGGGCGCGACCACATCCATTTCGAGGTGGCGCAGTCGAGCGATGGCAAGAGCTGGACCACGACCATGGCCGGCGACGAGACGCGCGTGCGCTGAGGCTCGGCGCACGCGCATGGGGCGTCCATGCCCGGACACTTCCCGATGACGATGCCTAGTGGCCGATCTGCTTGCTGTTCGCGTTGAGCTGCTGGTTCAGCGACTTTTGCTGCGACTTGGTGATGTAGCCGCCGTTGGCCTTGGCGTCGGCGCGCTGCTGCAACACGGTCGAATGGTCGCTGACGCGCAGCGCGTGCGCCTGGGCGTGGGTCAGTTCGCCCTCGCGCACCTGCTGGGTGATGCGGTGGTTCTGCTTCTGCGCGCGGTCCACCACCTGGTCGCGGCGCGGGTGCCGGTGATCGAAGCGGTGGTCGTGGCGCTCACCCGCCATGCTCGGTACGGCAACGGCAAGCGCGGTCAGGCTGAGCAGAAACAGGCAGCTACGGCGGGCGGAAAGACGCATGGCAATCTCCTTGGGTCAGGGGAGCACAGGCGCTCCCGTGGGTAGCCAGAACGCGGCCTGCATGTTGCCGTTGACTTCGCGCAGCTGCCGCGCAGCGTGCATTCAGTTTCGTGGCGCGTGGCGCACGTGCGCGACGGCTACTTGATCCCGGTCAATACCGCTGGCGGTGGCCGCGCGTAGCCTGCAGTCAACGCGGGCGACCTTACGTGCATGCGCCCGCCCTGGCGGTCGCGGCCGCCGCTGATTCCTGTCCCGGAGATCCGTCATGTTCAAGCACATCCTGTTGCCCACCGATGGTTCCGAACTTTCCCTGCGCGCGGTCGATACCGGCATTGCCCTGGCGGCCCGGCTCGGCGCCAGCGTCTATGCGTTCAGTGTGGTGTCGCCGTTCCCCTGGCTGACCTATGCGGTGGACATCATCCAGGCCAACCAGGAATTTTATCTGGGCGAAGCCATTGCGCGGGCCGAGGGTTATCTGAAGGAAGTCTGCCAGCGCGCCGCGGCCGCCGGCGTGGCTTGCGCCAGCAGCCACGCGATCGAGAATCGGCCGTACACGGCCATCGTGGCGACGGTGGCCGCCCAGCAGTGCGATCTGATCGTGATGGCGTCGCACGGCTGGCGCGGCTTCGATCGGCTGCTGCTGGGCAGCGAGACGCACAAGGTGATGCTGCACGCCAGCGTGCCGGTGCTGGTTTGCCATTGAGCATCCTGCGCGGCTGGCTCAATGCTGGTCTGCTGCTGCTCACCACGCTGGCGCTGCCGGGCGGACTGCTGCTGCGCGGGCTGCAGTTCGATTCACTGGCCCGCCTCGCCTGGAGCGTCAGCGCGCTGCTGATGGCGGCGCTGCTGGCGGTGGAGATCGTGATCCGGCTGCGCCGGCGCGAGGCCGGCGTCGATCTGATCGCGCTGCTGGCGATCGTCGCGGCAGTGCTGCTGGGCCAGGCGCTGGTGGCGGCGGTGATTGCGTTGATGCTGGCCGGTGGCCGTGCGCTGGAGGATTACACCGCCGGTCGCGCGGGGCGCGAGCTGCGTCGCCTGATCGATCGCGCCCCGCGTTTTGCCTGGCGTTATCGCGACGATCAGCTGGAGCAGGTGCCGGTGGACGTGGTGAGGCCGGGCGACCGCCTGCTGCTGCGCATGGGCGAAGTGGTGCCGGTGGATGGCACGGTGCTGGACGCCACCGCCACGCTGGACGAATCCGCGCTCAGCGGCGAGCCGCTGCCGGTACGCCGGCAGCGCGGCGACAGCGTGCGCAGCGGCGGCGTCAACGCCGGTGCGCCGTTCGACTTCAGCGCCACCCGATCGGCGTCCCACAGCACCTACGCCGGCATCGTGCGGATGGTCGAGGCGGCGCGGCAGTCGCGTGCGCCGTTCGTGCGGATGGCCGACCGCTACGCGCTGATCCTGATTCCGCTGACCCTGCTGCTGGCCGGCGCGGCGTGGCTGCTCAGCGGTGATCCGCTGCGCGCGCTGGCAGTGCTGGTGGTGGCCACGCCGTGCCCGCTGATACTCGCGGTGCCGGTGGCGATCGTGGGCGGCATATCGCGCTGTGCGCAGCGCGGCATCCTGGTGAAGGATGGTGCCACGCTGGAGGCGCTGGCCCGCGCGCAGGTGCTGTTTCTGGACAAGACCGGCACGCTCACCGCCGGGCATGCACGGGTGCTGTCGGTGGCCAGCGCCGGTGCGCATTCCGCGCAGCAATTGCTGCAGCTGGCGGCCTCGCTGGCGCAGGCCTCACCGCATGTGATCGCGCAGGCGATCGTGCAGGCTGCCGGCGCGCAGGGCCTGGCACTGGAACCACCGCGCGAGGTGCACGAGGAGCCCGGTGCCGGCCTGCGCGGCGCGGTGGCCGGGCACGCGGTGATGCTGGGTGGTCATCACTACGTTGCCGCGAGCACCCCGGCGCTGGCGTGGACCGAGGCCTTGCAGCGGCGCATGACCTACGAGGACGTCAGCGCCAGCTTCATCGGCGTCGACGGCGCGCTGGCCGGTGCGGTGCTGTTCGACGACCCGATGCGGC
>JAJZGE010000433.1 GCA_021798675.1 Pseudomonadota bacterium
CACGTGACCCTCGGCGGCGTGCGCATTCCCCACGCGCGCGGCCTCATTGCGCACTCCGATGGCGACGTGGCTATCCACGCACTGTGCGACGCCATCTTCGGCGCGCTGGCGCTGGGCGACATCGGCAAGCACTTTCCGCCCGCCGACGAACGCTGGCGCGACGCCGACAGCCGCCAGTTCCTGCGTCACGCTGCTTCGCTCATGGCCCAACACGGTTATGCGCTGGGCAACGCCGACGTCACCGTGATCTGCGAATCCCCCAAGGTCGGCCCGCACGCGCAAGCCATGCGCGAGAACCTCGCCGTCGACCTCGGCTGCCGGCTCGACCAGATCAGCATCAAGGCCACCACCACCGAAAAGCTTGGCTTCACCGGCCGCGGCGAAGGCATCGCCGCTCAGGCCTGCGTGTTGCTGATCCAAGGCTGAAACCCCGGTTCAATGACAGACCAAGAACTCCCCTTCGCCCATGGCACCGTCCCGCCTTTGACGGCACGCCTTCGCGTTACCCATGAAGATTTCCTCGTTGAGGAAATCCTGGGCTACGACGCCGACGGCAGCGGCGAGCACGCCCTGCTGTGGGTGGAAAAGCGCGGCGCCAACACCGACTGGCTGGCGCGGGAGCTGGCGAAATTCGCCAGCGTGCCGCCGCTGGCGGTGGGCTACGCCGGCCTGAAGGATCGGCACGCGATCACCCGCCAGGCCTTCACCGTGCAGCTCGCCGGCAAGCCCGATCCCGACTGGTCGGCCTTCCCACACGACAACGTGAGAGTGCTGGCCGCCACGCGTCATGGTCGCAAGCTCAAGCGCGGCGCCCTGCGCGGCAACCGTTTCGTGCTGACGCTGCGCGAGGTGCAGGGCGAGCGCGGGCGCGCCGAGCAGGCACTGGCCGCCATCGCCGCCCGGGGCGTGCCCAATTATTTCGGCGAGCAACGCTTCGGCCGCGAAGGCGGCAACCTGGACCAGGCGCGTGCGATGTTCGCGGGGCGCCGGGTCGACCGCGACAAGCGTGGCTTCCTGCTGTCCGCCGCACGTTCGCAGATCTTCAACAGCGTGCTTGCGGCCCGTGTCGAGCGCGGCACGTGGGACGCGCCGCTGGACGGCGAAATCTGGTCGTTGGCCGGTTCGCGCTCGTGGTTCGGGCCGGAGCCATACAGCGACCTGCTGGCCGAGCGCCTGGCGCGTGGCGACATCCATCCTTCCGGCCCGTTGTGGGGGCAGGGCGAGCCGCCGGCAGCGGGCGACGCGGGCGCGTTGGAGCGCGAGATCGCCGCCGCCCACGCGGACCTCGCCCAAGGCATCGCCGCCGCGCGCATGGACCAGGAGCGCCGCCCGTTGCGCCTGCTGCCGAAAGACCTGCGCTGGCGCTGGCCCGCCGAGGACGTGCTGGAGATGTCGTTCGAGTTGCCAGCCGGAGCTTACGCCACCGTGGTGGCGCGGGAAGTGGCGTCGTCGCCGGCCGCGTGACCGGATGACGGGCGCGCCGGCCCGGCTCAGTTCCTCAGCAGTACGACCACGGCCCCCGTGCCGCCTTGCGCCGGGCGTGCGGAGGCGAACGCGATCACGTCGTCGCGTCGCCGCAGCAGACGGTCGGTGAGCGCTTTCAGCACCGGGCCGGCGGCTTTCGAACGCAGGCCTTTGCCGTGGATGATGCGCACGCAGCGCAGGCCGTGGTGTTTCGCCTCGGCGAGGAAGTCGGCGATGCAGGCTTGCGCGGCGGCGGCGTTCATCTGGTGCAGGTCGATTTCGTCCTGCACGCTGAACTGGCCGCGCTTCAACTGGCGCAGCAGTCTCGGTGGATAGCCGTCGCGCAGGTAGCCCAGTTCTTCGCCCACTTCCAGCGTGGCCGGGTCGAAGGCCATCACCAGCAGCTCGCCGGGCACGGCGGCCTCGTCGGCTTCGAACATGCGCGGTTGCGGTGACGGCCTGGGTGCGGCCGGGGCCGTGGCGGGTGCCTCGATGTGGCGCACCTCGCCAATGGCCTCGCGGAACAGGCGGGCGTCTTCTTCGCTGATCGCGGCAGGCGGGCGGCGCTTCATGTGCCGATGCTAGCAAGCGCCGGCTCCGATGCCGAATCCGTGAAACGACGGATTTGCTCGGCTAAACTCGAACGAATGCAGGGGGCGCACGCCGATGGGCGATGCGTCGCGGTCGACACGATACGGATCAGCATGCGAGTTCTTGTCAGCAACGACGACGGCGTGGATGCGCGGGGCATCCGGGTACTGGCCACGCATTTGCGCGAAGTGGGCGAGGTGACGGTAGTGGCGCCCGACCGCGACCGCTCCGGCGCCAGCAACTCGCTGACCCTGGACGCGCCGCTGCGGGTGCTGCGCATGGAGGACGGCCGCTACCGCGTGGCGGGCACGCCCACCGACTGCGTGCACCTGGCGCTATCCGGGCTGCTGGACGAGGAGCCCGACATCGTGGTGTCCGGCATCAACAACTCGGCCAATCTCGGCGACGACGTGATTTATTCGGGCACGGTGTCGGCGGCGATGGAAGGCCGCTTTCTCGGCCTGCCGGCCATCGCGGTGTCGCTGGTCAGCACGGATCACCGCGGCGAGCATTACGACTCGGCGGCGAATGCGGTATTGCTGGTGATGCGCAGGTTGCTGGTGGATCCGCTGCCGGCCGACACCATCCTTAACATCAACGTTCCAGACCGGCCATGGGCGGACATCCGCGGTTTCGAGGTCACGCGGCTGGGACGCCGGCATCGGGCCGAACCGTGCATCGCGCAGACCGATCCGCGCGGCCGCGCGATCTGGTGGATCGGCCCGGCGGGCGAGGTGGATGACGCCGGTCCCGGCACCGATTTCGACGCGGTGCGCCGCGGCTATGTCTCGATCACGCCCATCCACGTCGACCTGACCCGCTACCAGGCGCTGGAGAAGGTCAGCAGTTGGGTGCAATCGCTGGGCAACGACATGGCCGCCCCCGGCCACAAGGCGGCCTGAGCGATGAACATGCACACGCTGCCCCCATCGGCACTGAAAGGCGAGGGCATGACCTCGCAGCGCGCGCGGGACCGGCTCGCCGCGCAGCTCAAGGAAAGCGGCGTGCACGATGCGCGGGTGATCGACGTGATCCGCAACGTGCCGCGCCACCACTTCATCGACCAGGCGCTGCATTCGCGCGCCTACGAGAACACCGCGTTGCCGATCGGCCACGGCCAGACCATCTCTCAACCCTGGGTGGTGGCGCGGATGACCGAGGT
>JAJZGE010000434.1 GCA_021798675.1 Pseudomonadota bacterium
CGGCTCGGGTCTCGGCAAGACGGCCGGCCGCGGCCACAAGGGTCAGCACGCCCGCGCTGGCGGCACCCACAAGTACGGCTTTGAAGGCGGCCAGATGCCGCTGCAGCGCCGCCTGCCCAAGGTTGGCTTCCGCTCCAAGCTGAAGGCCGAGAGCCAGCAGGTGTTCCTGTACCAGATCGCGGCGCTCAAGGCCGACGTGATCGACGCGGTCGAGCTGCACAAGGCCGGTCTGATCGACAGCCGCGCCAAGAAGGTCAAGGTGGTGCTGAAGGGCGAGATCGGTCGTGCGGTGAAGCTCTCGGGCCTGCTCGCAACGGCTGGCGCCAAGGCTGCCATCGAGGCAGCCGGCGGAAGCGTGGAGTAATCGCGTGGCCCAGGCCAACGGCAACGCACTCGGCAAGCTCGGCAAACTGACCGAGCTGCGCCAGCGCATCTTCTTCGTGATCGGTGCGCTGGTGGTGTTCCGCCTCGGCTCGTTCATCCCGGTGCCGGGCGTGAACCCCGATGCGATGACCAACCTGGTCAACGGCAACGGCCTGATGGACATGTTCAACATGTTCTCGGGCGGTGCGCTTTCGCGCTTCTCGGTGTTCGCGCTGGGCGTGATCCCGTACATCTCGGCGTCCATCGTGGTGCAGATGATGGGGTCGGTGATCCCCAGCCTGCAGGCACTGCGCAAGGAGGGCGAGTCCGGCAAGCGGCGGATGACGATGTACACCCGCATCGGTACGGTCGGCCTGGCCCTGTTCCAGTCCTTCGGCATCGCGATGGCGCTGCAGAAGCAGGTTGCCGCGGGTGGTGCGCCGGTGGTGTACATGCCCGGTTTCGGCTTCGTGTTCGCCTCGGTGGTCGGGCTGACCGCCGGCACCATGTTCCTTATGTGGCTGGGCGAGCAGATGACCGAGCGCGGCATCGGCAACGGCATCTCGCTGCTGATCTTCGCGGGCATCGTGGCCGGCTTGCCGGGTGCGGTGGTGCATACCCTGGGCATGTCCAGCAACGGTGAATTGTCCGTGCTGATGCTGCTGGTGGTATTCGCGGTGGTGCTCGGTGTGACGGCGTTCTGCGTGTTCATGGAGCGCGCCCAGCGGCGCATCACCGTGAACTACGCGCGGCGTTCGGGTGGTCAGCGCGCCTATCAGAACCAGAGTTCCAGCCTGCCGCTGAAGATCAACATGTCGGGCGTGATCCCGCCGATCTTCGCCTCCAGCCTGTTGATGTTCCCGACCACCGCCATGAGCTGGTTCGGTACGGGCCATCAGGCGCGCTGGCTGCAGGAACTGACCCAGGCGCTGAACCCGGGCGAGCCGCTCTACGACATCGTCTACACGGTGCTGGTGATCAGCTTTGCGTTCTTCTACACGGCCATCGTCTTCAATTCGGAAGAGACGGCGGACAACCTCAAGCGCTCCGGTGCGCTGATCCCGGGCATCCGTCCGGGGCGCGCCACGGCCAGCTACATCGATGGTGTGATCACCCGGCTGACCGGTGTGGGTGCGCTGTACCTAGTGCTGGTGTGCCTGGTGCCCTCGTTCATGCAGAAGTTCTGGCACGTGCCGTTCTATTTCGGTGGTACCTCGTTGCTGATCGTGGTGGTCGTGGTGATGGATTTCACGGCGCAGATTCAGGCACACCTGGTCAGCCACCAGTACGAAAGTCTGCTCAAGAAGGCCAATCTCCGTCGCAACTAGTGGCTGCTGGGCGCGAGCGATTGGCCGAAAACCCGAAGGTCGGGCGGTGTTGAGCGCCGCAGGGCTTTCCTGTCAAGTTGATTCAGGTTAAAATTGCGCGTTTACCGCGCACGAAAGTATCGGAGAGAGCACATCATGGCGCGTATCGCAGGTGTCAATTTGCCGGTCCAGAAGCATGTCTGGGTCGGGCTGCAGAGCATTTATGGCATCGGCCGCAGCCGAGCCAAGAAGGTCTGCGCAGACGCTGGAGTGGTTCCCACCACCCAGATCAAGTCGCTGAGTGAAGGTGAGGTTGAAAAGCTTCGCGCGGAAATCGCCAAATACGTCGTGGAAGGCGATTTGCGCCGCGAAGTGGGCATGGCCATCAAGCGCCTGATGGACCTGGGCTGCTATCGCGGCCTGCGCCATCGTCGCGGCCTGCCGGTGCGCGGCCAGCGCACGCGTACCAACGCACGCACCCGCAAGGGCCCGCGTCGCGCCATCAAGAAGTAATGGATCGAGCATATGGCTAAGCCTGTCAAGACCAAGAAGAAGATCAAGCGCGTCGTCACGGATGCCGTGGCCCACGTGCAGGCCTCCTTCAACAACACCATCGTCACCATCACCGACCGCCAAGGCAATGCGCTGTCGTGGGCGACCGCCGGCGGCGCGGGTTTCCGCGGCTCGCGCAAGTCGACCCCGTTTGCCGCCCAGGTCGCCGCCGAGAAGGCCGGTCGTGCCGCTGGCGACTACGGTGTGAAGACCGTGGAAGTGCGCATCAAGGGCCCGGGCCCGGG
Source organism: Pseudomonadota bacterium (assembly GCA_021798675.1). Next base: position 2,468 of record JAJZGE010000434.1, read on the forward strand.
TCGTGAGTCGGCCGTGCGCTCGCTGAACGCCTTGGGTTACAAGGTGCTCAACATCATCGACGTCACGCCGATCCCGCACAACGGCTGCCGTCCCCCCAAGAAGCGTCGAGTCTAAGGAGCACAACCATGGCACGTTATCGTGGAGCTACCTGCAAGCTCGCCCGCCGCGAAGGCGCCGACCTGAGCCTCAAGAGCCCGGCGCGCGCGATCGACTCCAAGTGCAAGCTGGAGAACAAGCCCGGCCAGCACGGCGCCAACAAGCGCATGCGCATGTCCGACTACGCCGTCCAGCTGCGCGAAAAGCAGAAGGTCAAGCGCATCTACGGTGTGCTCGAGCGCCAGTTCGGCAACTACTACACCAAGGCCTCGACCCTCAAGGGCAACACCGGCGAGAACCTGCTGCGCCTGCTCGAGAGCCGCCTGGACAATGTTGTCTACCGCATGGGTTTCGCGGTTACCCGCGCCCAGGCCCGCCAGATGGTTTCGCACAAGGCGGTGCTGGTCAACGGCAAGAAGGTCAACATCCCCTCGTACCAGGTCAAGCCCGGTGACGCCATTGCGCTGACCGAACGCGCCCGCAGCCAGCTGCGCGTGCAGGAAGCATCGACTGTGTTCGACACTATGGACCTGCGTCCGGGTTGGGTCGAAGTCGACAGCAAGAAGTTCGAAGGCACGTTCAAGGCCTTGCCGGATCGCGGCGACCTGCCGTCCGACATCAACGAAGCGCTGATCGTCGAACTTTACTCG
>JAJZGE010000435.1 GCA_021798675.1 Pseudomonadota bacterium
ACCTGGAGCAGACCAAGGACCTGATCGACTCCGGCGCGATCTGCGTGGCCTACGAAACGGTGACCGCGCCGAACGGCACGCTGCCGCTGCTGACGCCGATGTCCGAAGTGGCCGGCCGGCTCGCCCCGCAGGTGGGCGCGCACTCGCTGGAGAAGGCCCAGGGCGGCCGCGGCGTGCTGCTGGGCGGCGTGCCCGGCGTGCCGGCGGCGGAAGTGGTGATCCTGGGCGGCGGCGTGTCCGGTACCCACGCGGCGACCATCGCCGTGGGCATGGGCGCCAAGGTCACCGTGGTCGACCGCTCGGCCGACGCGCTGAAGCGCCTCGCCGCGCAGTTCGGCACCGCGATCTCCACCGTGTTCTCCACCCGCGCCGCGATCGAGGAACTGGTGCGCCGCGCCGACCTGCTGATCGGCACCGTGCTGATCCCGGGCGCCGCCGCGCCGAAGCTGGTCACCCGCGAGATGCTGAAGACCATGAAGCCGGGTTCGGTGATCGTCGACGTGGCGATCGACCAGGGCGGCTGCGTGGAAACCTCGCACGCCACCACCCATGCCGAGCCGACCTACGTGGTGGATGGCGTGGTGCATTACTGCGTGGCCAACATGCCGGGCGCGGTGGCGCGCACCTCGACCTTTGCGCTGAACAACGTCACCCTGCCGTTCGCGCTGTCGCTGGCCAACCATGGCTGGAAGCAGGCGCTGGCGCAGGACGCGCACCTGCGCAACGGCCTCAACGTGTGCGAAGGCAAGCTGACCTGCCAGCCGGTGGCCGAGGCGCATGGCCTGCCGTACGTGAAGGCGGAAACCGCAATCGGGATGTAACCGCACCTGCGAGTCCAGGCCCCTCTCCCGTCGGGAGAGGGGTTCACACGACAGGGGTTACCTCCAAGACCGATCATCAAGGCCAGGCCTGCGCCTGGCCTTTTTGTTTCAGGCCGACTCGTCCTCCGCCGCCACGAAGCCGCCGGTCTGCCGCTTCCACAGGCGCGCGTAAAGACCATCGCGCGCGACCAGTTCCGCGTGAGTACCGGTTTCCACGATGCGGCCCTTGTCCAGCACCACCAGCCGGTCCATGCGCGCGATGGTGGACAGGCGATGCGCAATGGCGATCACCGTCTTGCCCTGCATCAGGATGTCGAGACTTTCCTGGATGGCCGCCTCGGCCTCGGAATCCAGCGCGCTGGTGGCTTCGTCCAGTACCAGGATCGGCGCGTCCTTGAGCAGCACGCGGGCAATGGCGATGCGCTGGCGCTGGCCGCCGCTGAGCTTCACGCCGCGCTCGCCGACCAGGGCGTCGTAGCCCGTACGCCCCTCGCCGTCGCTGAGCGTGGGAATGAACTCGTCGGCGCGCGCCTTGCGCACGGCGTCCTCGACCTGCGCCACGCTGGCATCCGGCCGGCCGTAGAGGATGTTGTCGCGGATCGAGCGGTGCAGCAGCGAGGTGTCCTGGGTCACCACCCCGATCTGCGAGCGCAGGCTCTCCTGGGTGACCTGCGCCACGTCCTGGCCGTCGATGGTGATGCGGCCGCCTTCCAGGTCATACAGCCGTAGCAGCACGTTCACCAGGGTGGACTTGCCTGCGCCGCTGGGCCCGACCAGGCCGATCTTTTCGCCCGCGCGCACGGCGAGGTCCAGGCCGGCGATCACGCCGCCCTGCTTGCCGTAGTGGAAGTGGATGTCGTGGAAGCGCACGGCGCCGTTGGTCACCTCCAGCGGCATCGCCCCTTCGCGGTCCTGCACCGCGCGCGGCTGCGCGATGGTGGTGATGCCGTCCTGCACCGTGCCCACGTTCTCGAAGATGCCGTTGACCACCCACATGATCCAGCCGGACATGTTGTTGATGCGGATGACCAGACCCGTCGACAACGCGATCGCGCCCACCGTGACGTGGCCCCGGCTCCACAGCCACAGCGCCAGCCCCGTGGTGCAGGTGATCAGGAAACCGTTGAGCGTGGTGATGCTGGCGTCCATCGCGGTGGTGACCCGGGTCATCCGGCGCAGCTTGTCGGTCTGCTCGCCCATCGCTTCGGCCACGTAGGCTTCCTCGCGCCGGGTGTGCGCGAACAGCTTCAACGTCAGCACGTTGCTGTAGCCGTCGACGATGCGCCCCATCATCTTCGAGCGTGCCTCCGACGCCTTCCACGAGCGCTGCTTGATGCGCGGGATGAAGAACCAGAGCAGGCCGACGTAGCCGAACACCCAGATCGTCAGCGGCACCGCCAGCCATACGTCGGCATGCGCGAACAGCGCGATGGCGCTGCCGGTGTAGATCACCACGTACCAGATCGCGTCGACGATCTGCACCGCCGATTCGCGTAGCGCGCTGCCGGTCTGCATGATGCGGTTGGCGATGCGTCCGGCGTAGTCGTTCTGGAAGAAGGCCAGGCTCTGGCGGATCACGTAGCGGTGGTTCTGCCAGCGGATGCGGTTGGTCAGGCTGGGCACGATGGCCTGGTTCACCAGCAGGTCGTGCAGGCTGTTGAACACCGGCCGGGCCACCAGCGCGACCAACGCCATGCCGAGCAACTCGCGTCCGTGCACCTGGAAAAAATCCGCGGCGGGCAGCCCCTTCGCCAGGTCCACGATGCGGCCGATGAAGCCGAACAGCGCCACCTCGATGATCGCCACGAGGAAACCGACCACGATCACCGCCGCGAACACCGGCCACGCCTGGCGCAGGTAGAACGCATAGAAACGCCACACCTGCTTCGGCGGCATGCCGTCGACCGGTTCCTTGAACGCGTCGATCAGGGATTCAAACCAGCGGAAGATCATGGCGGACGCATGCGATGCAGGTGGATGCCTAGCGTGGGTGCACGCCGCCCCATTCGCAAGGGCGGGGGTTATTTCTTCGTCCGTTTCCTGCGCGCGGCATAGCCACTGGCTGCGGCGACGACGATGACGATGAGCACGACAACGACTGCACTTGGCATGACTGGACTCCTTAAGCTTGCGTGATGGATGGCGTGGCTTTTTACTTCCGCTTCGCCGCGACGCTGGGCGCCGGCAACTCCTGCACCACCATCGCGAGGCCCTGCCGGTAGTCGGCCAGTGCCTTGCGACCGGCGGCGGTGATGCGCAACTCGGTGAGCGGGCGCTTGCCACGGAAACTCTTCTTCACTTCGATCAGCCCCCCCGCTTCCAGCTTGCCCATGTGGCTGGAAAGGTTGCCCTTGCTGAGTCCGCTGACCTGTTCGAGGAAGCCGAATTCA
>JAJZGE010000436.1 GCA_021798675.1 Pseudomonadota bacterium
TGCTGTCGATGCTGATGCAGGTGATGACGGTGTTCTCGATGATCGTGGTGCTGTGGGTGATCTACGGCTACACGCTGGCGTTCAACGGCGGCAATGCGTTCATCGGCAACTTCGACAAACTCTTCCTGAAGGGCATCACCAAGGACTCGCTGGCGGCCACCTTCAGCGCCGGCGTGGGCCTGCCGGAATACGTGTTCGTGATGTTCCAGGCCACCTTTGCCGGCATCACCTGTGCGCTGATCGTCGGTGCGCTGGCCGAGCGGGTCCGCTTTCGCGCCGTGCTGGCGTTCACCGCGCTCTGGTTCACCTTCGCCTACCTGCCGATTGCGCACATGGTGTGGTACGGGCCGAGCGGCTTCATGTTTTCCAGGGGCGTGCTGGATTTCGCCGGCGGCACGGTGGTGCACATCAATGCCGGTATCGCCGGCCTGGTCGGTGCCTACATGCTCGGGCCACGTCTGGGCCTGGGCCGCGAATCCATGAAGCCGCACAACGTGACCTTCACCATGATCGGCGCTTCGCTGCTGTGGGTGGGCTGGTTCGGCTTCAATGCCGGCTCCAACCTGGAGGCCAACGGCGGCGCGGGGCTGGCCTTCCTCAACACGATGGTGGCGACGGCGATGGCGGTGCTGTCCTGGCTGGCGGTCGAGGCCATCACCAAGGGCAAGCCCTCGATGGTGGGCGGCGCCTCTGGCGCCGTGGCGGGACTGGTCGCCATCACCCCGGCCTGCGGCACGGTCGGTCCGATGGGCGCCATCGCCATCGGCGCGCTGGCCAGCGTAGCCTGCGTCTGGGGCGTGACCGGGTTGAAGAAAATCCTCCGCGCGGACGATGCGCTCGACGTGTTCGGCGTGCACGGCGTCGGCGGTATCCTCGGGGCGATCCTCACCGGCGTGTTCAGCGCACCGATCCTGGGCGGCACCGGCTTTGGTGCCGGCATCACCACGATGGCGCAACAGGTCGGTGTGCAGGCGCTCGGCGTCGGCATCACCCTGGCATGGAGCGGAAGTGTCTCGCTGATCGTCTACTTCATCGTCAAGCGGGTGTTCGGCCTGCGGGTCAGCGTCGAGGCCGAGCGCGAGGGGCTGGACATCAGCTCGCACGGCGAGAGCGCCTACGAGGCGTAAGGTGCGCAGGGGCCCGCGCGGTGCGCGCGGGCCCCTGCGGAAGCGGCACGCTTGACGCAGTTTGGTGCAAAAGCACGGTCGCTTGCCCATGTATGATGCAGCAGACCGCGCAGCGCGCGCCCCTTGCGAGGCAAGTGCCTGTCGCCGCTGGGATTCGTACCGTGGCATCGGTCTTGCTAGTCTGTGTCCACCACTTATCGCCGAGGTTGTTCTATGTCCGCCAAGAAAGTGCTTGATCTGATCCAGGAACACGAGGTCGAGTTCGTCGACTTCCGCTTTGCCGACATGCTCGGCGTACACCACCACGTCAGCTTCCCGGCGCACGCCATCGACGAGTCGACGTTCGAGGACGGCAAGATGTTCGACGGCTCGTCGATCACCGGCTGGAAGGGCATCAACGAGTCGGACATGATCCTGCTGCCCGATCCGGAGACGGCGCACCTCGATCCATTCAGCTCGCACACCCAGCTGATCGTGCATTGCGACGTGCTGGAGCCGAGCACCATGCAGGCCTACGGCCGCGATCCGCGCTCGATCGCCAAGCGCGGCGAGGCGTACCTGAAGTCCACCGGCATCGCCGACACCGCGTACTTCGGCCCGGAGCCGGAGTTCTTCATTTTCGACTCGGTGCGCTGGCAGAACGACATGGGCCGCGTGTTCTACGAGATCGAGTCCGAGGAGGCGGCGTGGTCGTCGCGCAACAAATACGACGAAGGCAACAGCGGCCACCGTCCGGGCGTGAAGGGCGGCTATTTCCCGGTCAGCCCGGTCGACTCGCTGGGTGACCTGCGCGCCGACATGTGCAAGGTGCTCGAATCGCTCGGCCAGACGGTCGAAGTGCACCACCACGAAGTGGCCAACGCCGGCCAGTGCGAGATCGGCGTCAAGTTCAACACGCTGGTGAAGAAGGCCGACGAGCTGATCACCATGAAGTACGTGGTCAAGAACGTGGCGCACCAGAACGGCAAGACCGTCACTTTCATGCCCAAGCCGATCGTCGGCGACAACGGCAGCGGCATGCACGTGCATCAGTCGCTGTCCAAGGACGGCACCAACCTGTTCGCCGGCGATCTCTACGGCGGCCTGTCGCAGACCGCGCTGTGGTACATCGGCGGCATCTTCAAGCACGCCAAGGCGATCAACGCGTTCGCCAACTCCACCACCAACAGCTACAAGCGGCTGGTGCCGGGTTTCGAGGCGCCGGTGATGCTGGCGTACTCCGCGCGCAACCGCTCGGCCAGCTGCCGCATCCCGTACGTGGCCAGCCCCAAGGGCCGCCGCATCGAGGTGCGTTTCCCCGATCCGATGCAGTCCGGCTACCTCACCTTCACCGCGCTGATGATGGCCGGCCTCGACGGCATCCTCAACAAGATCGACCCCGGCGCGCCGGCCGACAAGGACCTGTACGATCTGCCGCCGGAAGAGGAGAAGAACATCCCGCAGGTCTGTTCCAGTCTCGACCAGGCGCTGGAGGCGCTGGACAAGGACCGCGACTTCCTCAAGGCTGGCGGCGTGTTCACCGACGACTTCATCGACGCCTATATCGAAGTGAAGATGAAGGAAGTCACCCGCTACCGCGCCAGCACCCATCCGCTGGAGTTCCAGATGTACTACGCGCTCTGATTGCGGCGAGAGCGAATGCGGCAACGACACGGGCGCCTCGGCGCCCGTGATCGTTTGCGCGCGACCGGCTGGCGTCATCGGATGCGCGACGGGTCCGCGAGCAGCCTTGCGATCGTCTGGGCGCCGGCCGCCGTCGCCGGCGTGAACACCATCATGCTCAGGCCCGCGGCGCCGTCCACCGCGAAGGCCGACTATTCCACCAGCGTGAGCAAGGGGCGGCGATCGTCGTCTGTTCCAATTGCACCAAATCCACGCATTGTCCATCATGGTGCAATGACCAAGGCAAGCTGGCGCGAGTGGGCGGAGCAGATGACGACCGGGCTGGCGCTGGTCGATGCACAGCTGCGCCTGGGCTGGATCAATCCGGTGCTGGCGGAGTGGCTGGAGCTGGGGCCACGCAGCGCGGCGGGGCAGCCGCTGGCGCTGCTGCTGCACGAACCGGAGGCGTTGGCGCTGGC
>JAJZGE010000437.1 GCA_021798675.1 Pseudomonadota bacterium
AACTGGCCGGCCTTGAGACCCTTGAGGAACTTGCGCTCCACCGGCTCGGCAGCGATCACGTCGGGCAGCAGGGCGTTCATGCGGCCCACCGTGTTGTTGGCCGTAGGGGTGAGGTAAACCCATTCGGTGAGGCGTGCGCGCGCCTCGTTCGGCGCGGTGAGCAGCGCGGCGACGCGGCGGCCCAGGCGGTCGGACGGCGGCACTTCGCGTCGGCCCAACGGGAACACCAACACGCGCAGCAGCCACGCCACCGGGCGCACCGGGAAGTTGCGGATCGCGCCGTCCAGGGCGTTCTGGATCAGCCACATGCACTCGTGGAAGCCCCAGGCCAGGAACGGCCGGTCCGCCTCCGGCCGGCCGGTGTCCTCGTAGCGCTTGAGCATGCTGCTGGCGATGTAGAGGTAGCTCAGTACGTCGCCGAGGCGCGCGGAAAGCTTCTCCTTGAACTTCAGCTTGCCGCCCAGCACGCCCATGAAGGTATCGGCGCACAGCGCCAGTGCCGCGGAGTAGCGGTTGAGCTTCTTGTAGTAGCGCCGGGTATAGGCATCGCCCGCGGCGTCACCCATGCGCCCGCCAGAGAGGCCCATGGCAAAGCTGCGCACCGCGTTGGAGATGCCGAAGCCAAGGTGTCCGAACAGCGCCTTGTCGAAGCTGCGCAGGCGATCGCCGTAGTCGGCGATGGACAGCGCCTGCATTTCCTTCAGCACGTACGGATGGCAGCGGATCGCGCCCTGGCCGAAGATCATCAGGCTGCGCGTCATGATGTTCGCGCCTTCCACGGTGATCGCGATCGGCACGCTGTTCCAGCCGCGCCCGGCGTAGTTCTTCGGGCCGAGCTGCACCGCCTTGCCGCCGTGCACGTCCATGGTGGCGCCGGCCACCACGCGCGCCCATTCGGTGGCGTGGTACTTGGCGATGGCCGAGGGTACCGCCGGCTTCTCGCCACGATCGACCGCCGCCGCGGTGGCGCGTGCCAGGGCCGTGCTGGCGTAGGTGAGGCCACCGATGCGACCCAGCGCTTCCTCCACGCCTTCGAAGCGGGCGATGGCCAGGCCGAACTGCTTGCGCATGCGCGCATACGCGCCGGTCGCCGCGGCCGAGCCCCGCATCGCGCCGGTGGCGTTCGACGGCAGCGAGATCGCGCGACCCACCGACAGGCATTCCACCAGCATGCGCCAGCCATGGCCGGCCATGTGCGGGCCGCCGATCAGCGTGCTGAGCGGCGCGAACACGTCCTTGCCGTGGACCGGACCGTTCTGGAACGGAATGTTGAGCGGGAAGTGGCGGCGACCGATCTCCAGCCCGGGCGTGGAGCGCGGCAGCAACGCCAGGGTGATGCCGAGGTCCTCCTTGTCGCCCAGCAGGTGCTCCGGGTCGTACATGCGAAAGGCGAGGCCGACCACGGTGGCGATGGGCGCCAGCGTGATGTAGCGCTTGTCGAAGGTGAGCCGGATGCCCAGCGTCTCGACGCCATCGACCACCTGCTTGCAGACGATGCCCACATCAGGAATCGAGGTGGCGTCGGAGCCTGCATAGGGCCCGGTGAGCGCGAAGCAGGGAATCTCCTCGCCCACCGCAAGGCGCGGCAGGTAGTGATTCTTCTGCTCGTCCGAACCGTAGTGCAGCAGCAGTTCTGCCGGGCCCAGCGAGTTCGGCACCGCCACGGTGGATGCCACCGTGGCCGACATGGTCGAGAGCTTCTGCAGCACCGCCGAGTGCGCCAGCGCGGAGAACTGCAGGCCACCGTACTGCTTCGGGATGATCATGCCGAAGAAACGGTTCTTCTTGATGAAGTCCCAGATCTCCGGCGGCAGGTCGGCCAGCTCGTGGGTGATCTGCCAGTCGTCGATCATGCCGCAGAGTTCCTCCACAGGGCCGTCGAGAAAGGCCTGCTCTTCCACGCTCAGTTCGGGCCTGGGCTGCTTCAGCAGTTCGTGCCAGTCCGGCTTGCCCGAGAACAGCTCACCCTCGAAGCCGACAGTGCCCGCCTCCAACGCGGTCTGCTCGGTCTCCGAGAGCTTCGGGGTCACCTTGGCGAACATCTTCAGCAGCGGCGCGGTGACCTGCGTGCGACGGAAGCCGTCCATCAGCAATGGCACGGCGATGCCCAGTTCGACCACGAGCAGCAGGAAGGTCGTCCAGTGCGCACCGGTGGCAAGACCGACGAGGGCGGTGGCGACGACCGTCGCAATTGCCCAGGTCCGCAGGCTGCTGCGATGGTAGGCACAGGCAGCGGTAGCGATGAGCGCTGCCAGCAGGGTGAGTGTCACGGCCATCTCGACTTCCTCGTTGCGGTTAACCGGCGCGGGCGTCCGCGTCGTCCAGTGATTGAATGAAATGTGCGATCTCGTGGGTGAACGCGTCGTTGGCGTCGCCCACCAGCATGTGCGTGGCGCCCGGCACCACGGCATGGCGCGCATGCGGCACCAGTTGCAGGAATTCCTCGACGGTGGACTGCGACACGACATCGCTGCGCTCGCCGGAAAGCAGCAGCACCGGCACGCTCACCTGCGCCGCGGCGGCGAACAGGCGTGGCTGGTAGCGCTCGCTCTCGGCGATCAGGTCGCCGGCCAGCAGGGCCGGATCCCAATGCCAGCGCAGGCGGCCGTCGCTGCCAATGCGCATCAACGGGCGCAGCTGCTCCTCGCTCTTGCGGCCGGAGCGGTGCGGCAGGTAGGCGGCGATTTGTTCGGCCGCCTGGGCGTAATCGGCAAAGCCGTCCGGATAGGCCTGCATGAAGGCCAGGATGCGTTCCACGCCCCGGTTTTCCCAACGCGGTGTGATGTCCACCAGCACCAGCGCGCGAAACGGCGACGGCCGGGTCTCGCCCGCCACCACCAGCCCCAGCAGGCCGCCCATCGAGGCGCCTACCAGCACCGGCGGCTCGGGTTGTGAGCGTGCAAGCAACAGCAGGTCGTCCACGAACTGCTGCATGTGGTAGCCGCCATCGGGAACGCGCGCGCTCTCGCCGTGGCCGCGCGCGTCGTAGCTGATGCAACGGCAACCCCGTGCCGCCAACGCAGCGATCGATCCGGTCCACGCGCCACGCGTCTGGCCGAAGCCATGAGCGAACAACAGGGTAGGCGCACCGCCCGCATGGTGCGTTTCCACGGCCAGCGGCAAGCCGTCGCTGGCCGCGACGGACGCGACGCGTGCCCGGATGGCGGTCGACATATCCATACGGACGAGTATGGATCGCA
>JAJZGE010000438.1 GCA_021798675.1 Pseudomonadota bacterium
GGCGCAGGCCGTAGGCAAACTTGTTGACCAGGATGAAATCGCCCACGTCCAGCGTCGGCATCATCGAGCCGGAGGGAATCCGGAACGGCTCGGCCACGAACGAGCGCAGCAGCAGCACCACCAGCACCACCGGGAACAGCGAGCGCGCCCAGTCCACCGGCACCGGGTCGCGATATTCCGCACCAGCGGCATCCAGGCGTGCCTTGCGCCGCTTGTACAACAGCAGGCGATCAAGGCCCCAGACCACGCCGAACAGCACGGTGAGACAAAGCAGCATCGCCGAAAAATCAAATTCCATGTAGCGCTCCCATCAGTCAGGGGAACGGGCAGCGGCGAGCGCGGAACCGACAGCAGCCGACGAGACGCCGCTGCCGCCATTCCGCGTTTCCGGTTACCCGCTATTTGTCCACTTTCAACACGGCAAGGAAGGCTTCCTGCGGAATCTCCACGCGCCCGACCTGCTTCATGCGTTTCTTGCCTTCCTTCTGTTTCTCCAGCAATTTCTTCTTGCGGCTGATGTCGCCGCCGTAGCACTTGGCCAGAACATTCTTGCGCAGGGCTTTCACGGTGGAGCGCGCGATGATCTGCGCGCCCACTGCGGCCTGGATCGCCACGTCGAACTGCTGGCGCGGGATCAGGTCCTTCATCCGCTCGACCAATTCGCGACCCTTGCGGTCGGCGTGGCTGCGATGCAGGATCAGGCTCAGCGCGTCGACCCGGTCGCCGTTGATCAGCACGTCGGTGCGCACGAACGGACCGGCCTCGAAACGGTCGAAGTGGTAGTCCATCGAGGCGTAGCCGCGCGAGACGGATTTGAGCCGGTCGAAGAAATCCATCACCACTTCGGCCAGCGGCATTTCGTAGCTGATCTGCACCTGCGTCGCCAGATACTGGATCGAGCGCTGCACGCCGCGCTTCTCCTCGCACAGGGTGATCACGTTACCGATGTAGTCAGGCGGCGTGAGGATGTTGGCGACGATGATCGGCTCGCGGATCTCCTGCACCTGCGGTGACGGCGGCAGCTTGGCCGGGTTGTCCAGCAGCATGATCGAACCGTCGCTTTTCAGGATCTCGTAGACCACGGTGGGCGCAGTGGTGATCAGGTTCAGATCGTATTCGCGTTCCAACCGTTCCTGCACGATTTCCATGTGCAGCATGCCCAGAAAACCGCAGCGGAAGCCGAAACCCATGGCTTCGGAAGACTCCGGTTCGAAGAACAGCGCGGCATCGTTCAGGCGCAGCTTGTCCAGCGCCTCGCGCATCGCCGGATAGTCGTCGGAGGACACTGGAAACAGGCCGGCAAATACGCGCGGCTGCATGGTCTGGAAGCCGGGCAGCGCCTTGTCGGCGGGTTTGCCCGCATGCGTCAGCGTGTCGCCAACAGGAGCGCCGTGCACGTCCTTGATCGAGGCGTTGATCCAGCCCACCTCGCCGGCGCCGAGCTTGTCCAGCTTCTTGCGCTTGGGTGTGAACACGCCGACATCGCCCACCTCGTGGGTGCGGCCGGTGGACATCACCAGCAGCTTGTCACCGGGCTTGATCTCGCCCTGCATCACGCGCACCAGCGACACCACGCCCAGATAGTTGTCGAACCAGGAGTCGATGATCAGCGCCTGCAGGCGATCGGTGTCGCGCGGCTTCGGCGGAGGGATGCGCGCGATGATCGCTTCGAGCACCTCGATCACGTTGAGGCCGGTCTTGGCGCTGATCGCCACCGCGTCGGTGGCGTCGATGCCGATCACCGCCTCGATTTCGAGCTTGACCTTTTCGATGTCGGCGGTCGGCAGGTCGATCTTGTTCAGCACCGGCACCACTTCCAGCCCCTGCTCCACTGCGGTGTAGCAGTTGGCCACCGACTGCGCCTCGACGCCCTGCGCCGCGTCCACCACCAGCAGCGCGCCTTCGCAGGCGGCCAGTGAGCGGCTGACCTCGTAGGAGAAATCCACGTGGCCAGGCGTGTCGATGAAGTTGAGCTGATAGGTCTTGCCGTCGCGCGCGGTGTAAGGCAGTGACACCGACTGCGCCTTGATGGTGATGCCGCGCTCCCGCTCGATCGGATTGGTGTCCAGCACTTGCGCCGCCATCTCGCGCTCGGCCAGCCCGCCGCAAATCTGGATGATGCGGTCGGCCAAGGTCGACTTGCCGTGGTCGATGTGGGCGATGATGGAGAAGTTGCGGATCAATTCCATGGAGCGTTGGCGGCCTGTCGAGCGTGGGTCTGCCGCCGGGCACGAGTTGCGGGCAGCACATCGCCGGAATGGCAATGCTAACCCGGCATTGTCGCATGGAACACGGTGCGCGCACCCGCGTCGGCGCCCCGCACACGGGTACGGCAGGGCCATCCCGAGCGGATGAACCCTGCCGTCTCGGTGCCCGTCGCCTATTTGCCGGTCGGTACCGTGAGCGCCACGAAGCCGCTGCGGTTGCCGCTGCGCACCAGCAGCAACACCGTGCTGCCCGGCTTCACCGACTTGGTCGCCGCATGGAACGCCGCGACGCTGCCGATCTGCTGCTGATCCACCATCAGGATCACGTCACCCTGCTGCAGTCCTGCCTGCGCCGCCACCGGGCCGGTGATGCCGCTGATCATCACGCCCTGCCCGGGCTTGAGGCTGAGCTGCTGGCGCGTGCTGCTGTCGACCGGTTCCACGCTGAGACCCAGCGCGGCCGAGCCGCTGCTCGGCACCGAGGCAGCGTGCATGTTGTCGACTGCCTGCTTGTCGCGTGGCATCGCGCCCACCACCACCTCGATGGTCTGCTGCTTGCCGTCGCGCAGGATCTGCAGCGGCACCTTCGTGTGCGGCTTCGTCATGCCCACCAGCGGCGGCAGGTCCGAGGCCTGGCGCAGGCGCTGACCGTTGTAGCTGAGAATGATGTCGCCAGGCTCGATGCCGGCCTTTTCCGCCGCGCTGCCGGGCTCCACCGAGACCACCGCGGCGCCGTCGCCATTGTTGAGCTTGAAGGCCTTGACCATCTCGTCGCTGATCGAGCTGACCTGCACGCCGAGCATGCCGCGGCTCACGTAGCCCTTGGCCTTGAGCTGCTGCACCGCGTTCATCGCCACGTCGATCGGGATCGAGAACGACACGCCCTGGTAGCCGCCGGTGTTGGAATAGATCTGCGAATTGATGCCCACCACCTGGCCCTGCAGATTGAACAGCGGACCGCCGGAATTGCCACGGTTGATCGGCACATCAGTC
>JAJZGE010000439.1 GCA_021798675.1 Pseudomonadota bacterium
CACCTCGACTGTGAAGCCGTGCTGCGCCAGCTGCCGCGCCTGCAGGGCGCCGACCAGGCCGCCGCCGATCAGGGTGATGCGAGGACGTTGCGTCATGTCGCGTTCCGTTTGGAGCCTGCTCTCGGGATCACGACACTGTTCCGCAAGCGCCGGGCGACTTCAATACGCGCCGCCTCAGAAGCTCATGAAATACCCGCCGTTCACCGGCAGGTTGACGCCGGTGAGGTAGCCGGCATCGTCGGCGGCGAGGAAGCGCACGGCGCGGGCGATGTCGGCGGGCTGGCCCAGCCGGCCCACCGGGATGCCGGCGACGATCTGGGCGCGGATCTCGGCGGGTACGGCGGCCACCATCGGCGTATCGCAGTAGCCGGGCGAGACAGTATTGACCGTCACGCCCTTGCGCGCGGTCTCGCGCGCCAGCGCCATCGTGAACCCGTGCACGCCGGCCTTGGCGGCGGAGTAGTTGGTCTGGCCGAACTGGCCGGTCTGGCCGTTCACCGAGCTGATGTTGACGATGCGGCCGAAACCGCGGCGGGTCATGCCTTCCACCACGGCCTGGCTGGTGTTGAACACGCCGTCGAGGTTCACTCGCATCAGCTCGTGCCATTGCGCGGGCGTCATCTTGCGCAGGCTGGCGTCGCGGGTAATGCCGGCGGCGTTGACCAGGATGTCCACGCCGCCGTGCTCGCGCTCGAGGCGGCCGACCAGGGTCGCACAGGCCTCGTGGTCACTGACGTCCAGCGCGGCGTAGCCGATGGCATCGCCGAAAGCGGCGCAGGCTTCGCGGAAGCCGGCGAGGCGTGCGTCGCTGGCGGGCAGATCGGCGGCGATCACGCGGCAACCGGCCTGCGCCAGCTGGCGGCAGATTTCGGTGCCGAGGCCGCCGAGGCCGCCGGTGACCAGGGCCAGGCGCGCGGCGGCGCCGTTCGCATTCGATGCGCTCATGCTGTTCCTCGTCTTTGCAGCCATCCCTGATCGCGGAAATCACACGGGCGGCCAGCCATGGCCGCACTCCTCAACAAAAACGCGCCGCCCGGGAGGCGGCGCGGAGGCAAGGCGTTTGGTGCGGGTCAGCCGGTTTTCTTGCCGCGGTTGCCGCCCTGCGGGGTGATCTGCGCGGCGGCGTCGAGCAGGCCGCGCTGCATGGTCTTCCACGCGTCCATGTTGCGCTCGGTCAGCTCGTTCACCATCGCCCACGGAGTCTGGCCCATCAGGCTGTTGAGCTGGGTGCGGAACTGCTGCTGCTGGTCGAGGAACACTTGCAGGCTGCGCTCCAGGTACGGGCCCATGAAACCCTGCAGCGAATCGCCATAGAAGCGGATGATCTGGCTGAGCAACTGGGGCGACAGCATCGGCTGCCCCTTCTCCTCGTGCTCGGAGATGATCTGCAGCAGCACCGAACGGGTCAGGTCCTCGCCGGTCTTGGCATCGCGGACCTCGAAGTCCTCGTTGTCCAGCACCAGCTGGCGCACCTCTTCCAGCGTGATGTAGCTGGAGATCTCGGTGTCGTAGAGCCGACGGTTCGGGTACTTCTTGATGGTGCGTTTGTTTTGTGCCATGCGGCGAATCTAGCAGGAGATATTGCGCCGCACCAGTAGACCAATGGCATGCATCCCCCGAAATTGGTCTGCTCCACCAAGGCCGTGGCGCGGCGATGTGCGCCGCGGTGGTCTGCAGCAAAAGCGGCGGATCAGTGCCCGACCGCGCCGCCTGCGCTGCCGAACGGTGGCTTGGCGAGCCACAGGATGGGGATCAGCAGCATGAACAGCACCGCACAGCCCCAGAACACGTCGTTCACTGCCAGCGTGAGCGCCTCGCGGTTCACCAGTTGATCGACCAGCCCCAGGCTCTGCATGTGCGGCATGCCGCGGCGGGACAGGTCCTGCAGGAATTGCGTGGCCGCCGGATTGGCACTGTTGACGCTTTCGGTGAGGTTGGCGTGGTGCAGCTCGCTGCGGTGCTGCCACAGCGTCACCGTGATCGCGGTGGACATGCTGGAGCCCATGGTGCGGCAGAAGTTGGACAGGCCTGAGGCGCTGGCGATCTCCGAGGCGGGCAGGCCGGAGAGGTAGATCTGGTTGAGCGGAATGAAGAAGCAGGGGATGGCCAGGCCCATCACGAAGCGCGGCAGCACCAGCGTGTCGAACGAGGCGTTGGAATCGAAGCTGGCGAACCAGTACGCGGTGAGCGCGAAGATGACGAAGGCGAACGTCACCACCGCGCGCAGATCGAGCCGGTGCATGTTCTTGCCCAGCACCGGCGAGAGCAGGAAGGCCAGTATGCCCACCGGTGCGGTGGCCAGGCCTGCCCAGGTCGCCGTGTAGCCGAGGTCGAGCTGCAGCCAGAGCGGGAACACCACGTTGATGCCGAAGAACGCGAACATGCCCAGCGTCAGCGCCACCACGCCCACGGTGAAGTTGCGCTGCCTGAACAGGGAAAGATCCACCACCGGATGCTTGGCGTGGATCTCCCACACCACCAGGAAAGTGAGGCAGACCAGGGCCACGATGCCCAGGGTGAGGATCAGCGGCGAGGCGAACCAGTCGTGGTCGTTGCCGTTGTCCAGCATGAACTGCAGGCAGCCCACGCCCACCACGAGCAACACCAGGCCCACCGCGTCGATCGGCGCCTTGAGGGTCTTGGTCTCGCGCTTGTGCAGGATCGTCCAGGTGATGATCGCTGCGGCCACGCCCACCGGCAGGTTGATGTAGAAGATCCACGGCCACGAGAAGTTGTCGGTGAGCCAGCCGCCCAGGATCGGGCCGAAGATCGGCGCCACCACCACGGTCATCGCCCACAACGCCAGTGCGATGCCCTGCTTCTCCTTCGGGTAGCTGTTCAGCAGCAGGGTCAGCGACAGCGCCACCATCGGGCCGGAGCCGGCGCCCTGCATCAGGCGGCATACCACCAGCATCGGCATGCTGGTAGCGAGTCCGCACAGCATCGAGAACACCACGAACAGCAGCACCGACACCACGAAGGTGCGTACCTCGCCGAAGCGCCGCGCCAGCCAGCCGGTCAGCGGCTGCATGATCGCGCTGGCCAGCGCATAGGAGCTGATCGTCCAGGTGCCCTCGTTGGGGCTCACGCCCAGGCTGCCGGAGATGTGCGGCACCGCCACGTTGACGATGGTCATGTCCAGCACTTCCATGAAGGTGCTGAACGCGACGGCGATGGTGAGCAGCGCCAGCGGGCCGCC
>JAJZGE010000440.1 GCA_021798675.1 Pseudomonadota bacterium
AAGGCGTTCTACCTGTACATCAAGGCGCAGCGCATCAGCGCAGAGGACAACCTCAAGGACGCCCGCCGCGCATTGCAGCAGATCACCGGCAAGCCGGTGGGCTCGCTGAAGAAGTTGCGCGACGACCTGCCGATGCAGCCGCCGAAGCCCGACGACGAGAAGGCGTGGATGGACGCGGCCAGCGAGACCAACCCCACCGTGCTTGCCGCACGCTATGCGGTGAGCGCCGATGAGCATCGGGTGTCGGCTGCGCGCGCCGGTCACCTGCCCACGCTGGTCGCGGGCGCGGGCTACAACAAGTTCGGCCAGTGGTCGAACGCGATGCCGGGCACGGCGGCCTACGGGCCGGCCACCACCACGGTGGGTCTCACGCTGAGCATCCCGTTGTTCAGTGGCGGCCTCACCCATGCGAAGGTTCGGCAGGCGCTGTATCAGCGCGACGCCGATCAGGGCGTGCTGGAGAGCCAGCGTCGCCAGGCGGCGCGCGACGCCGCCAATTATTTCAACCTGGTGCAGGACGGCATCGAGCAGGTCGACAGCGCGCGCAACTCGGTCGACGCGGCGCAGAAGACGCTGGCCTCGATGCGCGCGGGCTATTCGATCGGCACCCAGTCGCTCACCAACGTGGTGTTCGCCATCGAGATGCTCGCCAACGTGAAGAGCGAATACACCGTGGTGCGTCACCAGTTCATCCTCGACAAGCTGCTGCTCAAGCAGGCCGCCGGCACCATCGACGTGCACGACCTGGAAGCGGTCAACGGCTTGCTGCAATAGCGTCCCATCGCCCTCCCGCCGCATGGGAGGAAGCACCAACGGCCCTCTCCCGCGGGAGAGGAAGACCCACCACGGAGTGACGGCATGTTTGCCTACTACTTCCAGCTCGGCCTGCGCAGCCTGCGCCGCAACCCGGCGCTCACCGCGCTGATGGTGATGGCGATCGGCTTCGGCGTGGCCGCGTCGATGACCACCTACTCCGTGTTCCGCGCGGTGTCCGGCAACCCCATCCCGGACAAGTCGGCGCGACTGTTCACGCCGCAGGTCGATGCCTGGGGTCCGCAGCAGAATCTCAAGGGCGGCGAGCCGGCCGAAGCGCTGGGCTACGTCGACGCGACGGCGCTGATGCGTGCGCACGAGGCGAAGCGCCAGACGCTGCTGTACCAGGTGCTACTGTCGGCGATACCGGCCGGCAATCGGGACATGCCGCTGAGTCTCATCAGTTACGCCGTCAGCAGCGATTTCTTCAGCATGTTCGAGGTGCCATTCCGCTATGGAAGCGGCTGGAGTGCCCAAGACGACGACGCGCGCGCCGCGGATGTGGTCATCAGCGACGCGCTCAACCTGAGGTTGTTCGGCGGTGCCAACAGCGTAGGGCGGACGCTGGATCTGAGCGGTCACGATTACCGCATCGTTGGCGTCGCCAGCCACTGGAATCCGCGCCCCCGCTTCTACGATCTGTTCAGCACCGACGGTTTCGACGAGGAACCGGATGTCTACATGCTGTTCAACCGCGCGATCGACCTGAAGATGCGCCCCAGCGGGCGCAACAGCTGCCGCGGCTCGCTCAGCTTCACCACCTGGCAGGGGTACCTGCAAAGCAATTGCGTGTGGATCACGCCGTGGGTGGAGCTGGACACTCCGGCCGAAGTCGCCGGCTACCGCCGCTTCCTCACCAACTACGCCGCCGACCAGCAGCGCGCAGGTCGCTTCAACTGGGCGCCAAACGTGCGGCTGCGGGACGTGATGCAGTGGATGGATTACGAGAAGGTGGTGCCGCCGGAGAGCCGCATCTCGCTCGCGGTGGCGCTGGGCTTCTTCCTGATCTGCCTGGTCAACACCATCGGCCTGCTGCTGGCGAAGTTCATGCGGCGTGCCGGCGAGATCGGCGTGCGCCGCGCGCTGGGCGCGACGCGAGGTGAAATCTACACGCAATACCTGATCGAAGCCGGCACGGTGGGTCTGGCGGGTGGTTTGCTGGGCCTGCTGCTCACCGCGGTAGGCGTGGGCGGCATCGGCCTGCTGTTCCGTCCGCAAATCGCCAAGCTGGCCACGCTCGATCCGTCACTGGTGGCGCTCACGTTTGTGGTGGCGATCATCGCCACGGTGCTCGCGGCGTTCTATCCGGCATGGCGTGCGGCGCATGTGCAGCCGGCCTGGCAACTGAAGTCGAGCTGAGGAGCACGCCATGAATATCCAGATCAGGCCCATCCTCGTCGCTTTGCGCCGGCACAAGGCGGGTACCTTGCTGATTGCGCTGCAGATCGCGTTGACGCTGGCCATCGTGTGCAACGCGCTATTCATCATCCACCAGCGGCTGGCCAACATGAGCCAGGTCAGCGGCGTGGACGAGGCCGATGTGTTCGTCATCACCAACAGGTGGGCCAACTCCGATCAAACGACATCGCAGATCGATGCGCAGGTACGCGCCGACCTGCTCGCGTTGCGGCAGTTGCCTGCCGTGCGCGACGCCACGCCGGGCAGCGGATACCCGCTGAAAGGTGGCGGCTGGGATAACTACGTCATGCTGACGCCCGAACAGGTGCAGCCGACCACGGATGCGGCGGTGTACACGGGAGACGAGCATTTCATCGATACGCTGGGCCTGAAGCTCGTCGCGGGACGCAATTTCCGCCCCGACGAGGTGATGGTGATGGGTACCCAGCAGGCCATCACCCCGCCGTCGGTGATCGTCAGCAAGGCACTGGCCGATCGCCTGTTCCCGGGTGGCCATGCACTGGGCAAGAGCTTCTATTCGATGGGTCCGGTGCCGACCACCATCGTCGGCATCGTCGATACCCTGCAGCGACAGGGTGTGGATCGCTACGCCCAATCGCACGCGGGGCAGTCGCTGATCTGGCCGCTTCGCGCGGACGACGCGCGTGGCATCTACTACATCGTGCGTGCCAAGCCGGGCCAGCTTGCCGCGGCGATGCGCGAAGCACCCAAGGCGCTGCTTGAGCAGAACCGCATGCGCATCATTGATCCGAAGGACGGGGTCCAGGACTACGCCACCATCCATCACAAGGTGTACGACAACGATCGCGGCATGGCGATCCTGATGGGCATCATCTGCGTGGTGCTGCTGGCGATCACCGCGGCGGGCATCGTCGGCCTCACCAGCTTCTGGGTTGGCCAGCGCCGCAAGCAGATCGGTGTGCGCCGCGCGCTGGGCGCCAAGCAGCGTGACATCCTCACCTAC
>JAJZGE010000441.1 GCA_021798675.1 Pseudomonadota bacterium
GAAGCCCGAGAACAAGGCCACCCTGACCAAGATCCTCACCTACCACGTGGTGCCCGGCAACATCACCTCGGCCGACCTGCTGAAGGACATCAAGCAGGGCGGCGGCAAGGCTACCCTGAAGACCGTCGAGGGCGATTCGCTGACCTTCAGCAAGGATGCCAAGGGCGTGGCGATCACCGACGACAAGGGCAATGTGGCGCACGTCACCATCGCCAACGTGAAGCAGTCCAACGGCGAGATCCACGTGATCGACAAGGTGCTGATGCCGTAATTCGCCGGGCACTCTCCCGCCAGGCCTGGCCGCCCCGAGACTTCCGTCGGGGCGGCTCTTTTTTGCCACGACCGTGGTGACGGCGCTAAGGTAATTGCGGATTCCTGCCGAGCTAACGCCATGGCCCTGTCGCCCCCGCTCGATCTGCAACGCTGGATCGACGAACACCGTCACCTGCTGCAGCCGCCGGTCGGCAACAAGTGCATCGTCGACGGCGACTTCATCGTCATGATCGTGGGCGGTCCCAATGCGCGCAGCGACTATCACCACGACGAAGGTCCGGAGTTCTTCTACCAGCTGGAAGGCGAGATGGTGCTGAAGGTGCAGGACGATGGCGTGGCGCGCGACATTCCCATCCGTGCCGGCGAGCTGTTCTACCTGCCGCCGCGGGTGCCGCACTCGCCACAGCGCATGCCGGCGTCGATCGGGCTGGTGATCGAGCGGCGCCGCGTCAGCGGTGAACGGGATGGCCTGCTGTGGTTCTGCGAGCGCTGCAACCACAAGCTGTACGAGGAGTACTTCGTGCTCGACAGCATCGAGCGCGATTTCCCGCCGGTGTTCGAGCGCTTCTACGGTTCGCGTGACGCGCGCACCTGCTCCCGGTGCGGGCACGTGCACCCGGCCCCCGCAAAAGATGGCTAGGAGCGCACCAGCCACTTGTGGGCCATCCGGCGCAGCGAGGCGTCGAGGGTGGCGTCATTCGCCACCTCCAGCACCGGTCGCCAGGCCAGCGCATGCGATTCGTGACTGATCACAAAGCGCTCGTCCGCATCGGCGCGGACCACATGACGCACGTCGTAATGCCAGTGCTCCGGCTCGCTGGCACGGGCCGGAATGCGGTGGCGATCGAGATCGAAGATCGTCGGCTCGACGCGCAGATCGCGCAGCCCCGATTCTTCGCCCGCTTCGCGCAGCGCCACCTGCGCCAGGTCCATCTCGCCGTCGGCGTGGCCACCGAGCTGCAGCCAGCGATCGAGCTTGCGGTGATGGGTCAGCAGCACGCGCGTGCCATCCGCGCTGACCAGCCATGCCGATCCGGTGAAGTGTCCGCTCGCATGGTTGCGCTCGAACACCTGCGACGCCGAATGCAGGAACTCGCGGAAGAGCTCGGCATCGGGTCGGCCTGACGGCGTATTGCCGTACTGGCGCAGGGCATGTTCGAGCGTTTCGATCTGCATGGCGAGGATCGGTCCGACGGGATGGGCACGCGGCATTCTATGCGGCACAGCGGCTTGTACGCCCGGAAAGGCTCCGCTATGGTTACTCGTCAAGTTTTCGGCTGGCGTGCCGCTCGCACAGCATTCAAATACCGGCGTTCGTTTCCACGGGGAATCACCACATGCTTTTCAAGCGCGTCAAGCCGCTCGACCAGATTCTTGCCACCGCTGAAAAGAAAAGCCTGAAACGCCAGCTCGGTCCCATCCAGCTCACCCTGCTGGGCGTCGGTGCCATCATCGGCACCGGCATTTTTGTGCTGACGGCAGAAGCCGGCCAGAAAGCCGGCCCCGGCATGATGATTGCCTTCGTGATCGCGGCGACCGTATGCGCACTGGCCGCACTGGCATATGCCGAGCTGGCCTCGATGATCCCGGTCGCGGGTTCGGCCTATACCTACACCTACGGCGTGCTCGGCGAGGGCCCGGCGTGGGTGGTCGGCTGGGCGCTGGTGCTTGAATACGCGATTGCGGCGGCAACCGTATCGGTGGGCTGGTCCGGCTACATGAATGGCCTGCTTGGTCGCGCCGGCTATGCGATTCCGGCGTTTCTGCGCACCGGGCCGATGGACGGCGGCAGCTTCAACCTGCTGGCTTTCCTGATCGCCCTGGTGATCACGGTGCTGCTGGTGGTCGGCACCTCGAAGTCGGCCAAGGTGAATGCGGTGCTGGTAGCAATCAAGATCGCCGCGCTGACCGCCTTCATCGTGGTGGCGGTGCCGGCGGTGAAATCATCCAACTTCGTGCCGTTCGTGCCCAATGGATGGGGCAGCCCGTTCGGCGGCGTCGGCGTACTCGGTGCGGCGGCGTCGATCTTCTTCGCCTATGTCGGCTTCGATGCGGTTTCCACCGCGGCCGAGGAGACCAAGAACCCGAACCGCAATATCCCGATCGGCCTGCTCGGCTCGCTGGTGATCTGCACCATCTTCTATCTGCTGGTCAGCTACGGCGCGGTCGGATCGGTCGGGGCACAGCCCATGCTTGGCCCCAACGGTGCCGCACTGCAGCCCGGCACGCCGGCGATGGCCGCGGCCTGTGCCGGATCGCAGGCGCTGGTGTGCAGCAAGGACGCGCTGGCCCATGTGATGGTGCTGATCGGCCACAACACGATGGGTTCGCTGATCGGACTGGCCGCCGCACTGGCACTGCCGTCGGTGATCCTGATGATGATCTACGGCCAGTCGCGCATTTTCTTCACCATGTCGCGCGACGGCCTGTTGCCCAACTTTCTTTCGACCGTGCATCCGCGCTTCCACACGCCGCACATCCTCACCATCATCACCGGCGTATTTGTGTCGCTGTTTGCGGCGCTGTTTCCGGTCGGTCTCCTGGCCGACATCACCAATTCCGGCACGCTGTTCGCCTTCATCATGGTGGCCATCGGCGTGATGGTGCTGCGGGTCAAGCAGCCGGAGCGGCCGCGCCCGTTCCGCACGCCGCTGGTGTGGGTCATTTGCCCGCTTGCCGTGCTTGGCTGCCTGCTGCTGTTTTTCAATCTGAGCGGCTACACGCTCACGCTGTTTTTCAGCTGGGCGGCCATCGGTCTGGTGGTGTACTACCTGTACGGCTATCGCAAGAGCCATCTGGCCAACGGCACCGAGCCCGGCTGACGCCTCTGCACGATTGCCTGATCCATCAACCGGCACGGTGACCACCGTGCCGGCGTCATTTCCGGATTGCCCATGCTCAAACAGCTGCTCGCCCG
>JAJZGE010000442.1 GCA_021798675.1 Pseudomonadota bacterium
CCCAGGCCAATCCGCACGCGCCCAGCCCCAGCGTGAGCCGTGCGTGCCGGCCGCGCAGCAACTGGCGCAGGTCGGCCGCCGGATGTGCGCTTTCCAGGATCGGCGGGTCGCTGTCCACGTCCGTGGGATCTTCGCGCAGCCTCGCGGGTGAGCCGGCGAAGCGCGCCAGCACCGCACGCGCCTGCGCGTGCAGTCCGGCATCGGCGAGGAAGCGCGGCGACTCCGGGATGTAGCGGTTGATGAACACGATCAGCGCGCCGGTGGGCAGGTTGAGCAGCCACAGCGCGCGCCAGCTGAAGGTCGGCTCCAATACGGTGGCCGCGCCCGAGGCGGCGAGATAGCCGGCCGAAGTGCCCAGCCCGCCCAGCGCCACCAGCAGCCAGCCGCGATGGGCGGCGGGCACGGTCTCGGCCATCAGGGTGAAGGCGATCGGCAGCATGCCGCCGGCCGCCGCGCCCATCATGAAGCACATCGCCAGGTTCCATTCGAACGACGGCATCGTGCCGCAGATCGCGGTACCCATGAACAGCAGCGCCGACAGCAGGATCGCCGCACGGCGCCCGAACCGGTCGGCCATGCGGCCCCACACCAGCGAACCGAGCGCGGTGCCGGTGAGCGCGAACAGTGCCAGCTTGCCGGCGACCGTCATGTCGATGCCGTATTCCGCCGCGGCTCCGGGCATCACGAAGGCCAGCGAGGCCGGCTTCATCACGTCGATCACCAGCGCCACCGCCAACGCCGCCGCCAACGTCCAGTGGGCGCGGTTCAGCGGCACGCCGTCGGCGACATGCAGGTGCGGCCGTTCGCCGTGGCCGTGCCGGCCGTGGCGCAGCTGCGCCAGCCGCGGCATCAGTCCGTAGCCGGCCAGCAGTACGCCGCAGGGGATCAGCACCATGCCGACCATCATGCCGGTATCCATCGCCATGCCGGCGAGGCGGTAATGCATCGGCGCCGCCATCAGGTACATCGGCATGTGCAGCAGCACACCGGCTGCCACGGCGACGCAGCCCAGCCAGAACGCGAACGGGTGATGGAAGCGCAATTCCGGTGACATGGCAGCGGGCGGCAGAAAGCCGCCAGCTTAGCAGCGGTCCCGGCGTGCCGAGGTGCACGGGCGCGCGGATGGCGCCCGCTGCCGCGCCAGCGCTGGACTCAATCCCCGTCGCGCTCGCGCAGCACCCGCTGCAGCAGCAGGAACGCGCCGAGGGTGCCGGCCACGATCGCGGCGGTCGCGACCGGGTGGCGGTTCACCTGGCGCCTCAGGCGCCGGTAGCGATAGCTTGTCTCGTCGGCGAGATCCTCGGCTGCGCGCGTCAGGCGGCGCCGGTATTCCTGGCCATCGAGACGCGCTGCCGCGCGTCGTCCGCGGGCGATCCAGCCGCGGGCCGCGTCGCTCGCGTCGTCGGCATGGCGCCGCGCGCGGTCAGCGAGTTCTTCGATGCCCTGTTCGATGTCGTGGCGGGTGCTCATGACGTGCTCCTGTGGGGAACGCCACGCTGCCAGCGCGAACGTGAGAGACGTGTAAAAGCGGCGTGATCCTGTTCAGCCGGCCAGCGCGTAGGCGCCGCCGCGTTCCAGCGCCCGCTGATAGGCGGGCCGCGCATGGATGCGTTCGAGGAAAGCGGCGAGCCGCGGACGGTTGGCGCCGAGGCCGGCGCGCGCGGCGGCCGCCTCCAGCGGGAAACTCAGCGCGATGTCGGCGACGCTGAACTCTTCGCCGCCGAACCACGCAGCCTTGCCCAGCTCCGCTTCGAGGTAGTCCAGTTGCAGTGCGATCTGCGGATCGACGAACGCATGTTGCACCTTGCCCGCGATGCCTTTCGCCACCCGCCGGGCCAGGAACGGCGCGGGCGCGGTCTCGACACGCTGGAACACCAGCTTGAGCAGCAGCGGCGGCATCAGCGAGCCTTCCGCATAGTGCAGCCAGTAATCGCAGCGCAGGCGCTGCGGCGTGCCGTGCGGCGGCATCAGCGTACCGCCGCCGTGGCGGTCGCCGAGATAGCCGAGGATCGCGCCCGATTCGGCCAGCACCAGGCCGTCGTCATCGATCACCGGCGACTTGCCCAGCGGATGCACCGCGCGCAGTTCCGGCGGCGCCAGCATGGTCCGGGGATCGCGCTGGTAGCGTCGGATCTCGTAGGGCAGGCCGAGTTCCTCCAGCAGCCAAAGCACACGCTGCGAGCGCGAATGGTTCAGATGGTGCACGACGATCATGGTTCGGCTTTCCAGGGACGGAATTCGGCGCGCACCGGCGCGCTGCACAGGCGGCGGATGATCCAGCCGAACAGCACGCACAAGGCCAGCGCCACCAGCGTGCCGAACACCTGCACGGCACGCATGAATCCGTGCATGAACGCATCCACGTCGGCGGGCATGCCCGGCGCGCGCATGAAGGCATCCATCGACCCCATGAACCACCACTGCCAGACCAGTCCGAACAGCTGGTACGCGATGGCGAGGCCCATCAGGCCGATGAACAGGCGGCGCGCCCATTCGTGCCGGCGCAGCAGGCCGATCGCGGCGACCAGCGTGGTGGCCGCAACCAGCAGAAAGGCGCGGAAGAACCACGCCATATGCCCGAACATCCACTGGGTCGGTGCTGGCAGGCCCGGCGGCAGCGGTGGCATGGCCTGCGTCCGCATGGCCGGAAGAAGCAGCCACTGCAGCATCAGGTTCTGCAGCACGGCAATCAGCGTGGCGAACCCGGTCATGCCGATGAACAGCCAGGCCAGCACGGTGACGAAGCGGGAGCGCAGCGGCGGCGGCGTGGACATGCGCGGTTCTCCGGGGCGGGAGCGGTGCCCGCAAGCTTCGCCGGATGGCGTGCCGCGTACAAGCTCAGAGCGTGTCGCCTGCGGCTTGCGCGTCGTCCGCGGCGGCCACGTGCAGTTTCTGCCGCCGCCGCAGGCTGGGGAACATCGCCATCCACAAGCCCACCACCAGCAGCGTGCCGATGCCGCCGACCACGGCGGAGCCCACCGCGCCCAGCCACGCCGCCAGCATGCCGGACTCGAACTCGCCGAGCTGGTTGGAGGTGTTGATGAAGATCGAGTTGACCGCGTTGACGCGGCCGCGCATCGCGTCCGGCGTGTCCAGCTGCACCAGCGAGCCGCGGATCACCATGCTCACCATGTCGAACGCGCCCAACGCGAACAGCGCCGCCAGCGAAAGCCACAGCGTGGTGGAC
>JAJZGE010000443.1 GCA_021798675.1 Pseudomonadota bacterium
GGCTGTACCTGATCCTGGTGCCGGCGATCACCATGCGGATGTGGGCGGAGGAGGCCAAGGGCGGCACGCTGGAGCTGCTGCTGACGCTGCCGCTGACGCTGTGGCAGGCGATGCTGGGCAAGTTCCTGGGCGCCTGGCTGTTCGTCGGACTGGCGCTGCTGCTGACGTTTCCGCTCTGGCTCACCGTCAACTACCTCGGCTCGCCCGACAACGGGGTGATCCTGGCCGGTTACCTCGGCAGCTGGCTGATGGCCGGCACCTTCATCGCGATCGGTGCCTGTCTGTCGGCGCTCACGCGCAGCCAGGTGGTGGCGTTCATCCTGACCGCGCTGGTGTGCGTGCTGCTGATACTGGCAGGGCAGGCGCAGGTGCTGGACTTCTTCCACGGCACGCTGCCGCGTCAGCTGATCGAGCTGATCGGGCAGCTCTCCATGCTGCGGCATTTCGAGGCGATCGCACGCGGCGTGCTGGACGTGCGCGACCTGCTGTATTTCGTGCTGAGCGCGGTGGCCTGGCTGATCGCCGGCGTGCTGCTGCTCGACCTCAAGCGGACGCGCTGACGCGATGCGCCGCCTGCGCCTGCCCGCCGTACTGCACACGCCGTTGACGCTGAGCCGCCGCGCCACGCTGTACGGCTGGCTGCTGCTGCTGGTGCTGGTCTTCGTGCCGCTGATCGTGGCCAGCGGCCGCTGGTCGCATGCGCCGCGCATCGACCTCACCGCCGACCAGCTGTACACGCTGACGCCGGGCACGCTGCAGATTGTCGGCACGCTGCAGCGGCCGCTGCGCCTCACCCTGTATTTTTCCGAACATGCGGCGCGCGACCTGCCGCAGCTGCGCAGTTACGAGCAGCGCGTGCACGAGATGCTGCGGGAAATGGCGGCACGCGCGCATGGCCGTATCCAGCTGCGCGTGATCGATCCGGCACCGTACTCCGACGACGAGGCCAGCGCCGAGGGCAGCGGCCTTACCGCGGCCAATGGCGGCAGCAACGGCGAGCGGGTGTTTTTCGGGCTGGTTGGCAGCACGGTGTCCGGGCATGCCGAAGGTGATGGCGGCGAGGAGCGCCTGCCCGAGCGCACGCTGACGATTCCCTTCTTCGATCCGGCGCGCGAGGCGTTTCTCGAATACGACATCGCCAAGCTGCTGTTCGAGCTGAACCAGGCGAGCAAGCCGACCATCGGCGTGATCAGCTCGCTGCCGGTCAACGGCGATCCGGCGCTGGAGCAGCCGCCGTGGGCGGTCATGCGCCAGCTGGAGCAGCAATTCGAGGTGAAGATGATCAACGCGGCCACCCTGCGCCAGGTGGCTCCGGGGATCAAGGTGCTACTGCTGATCCATCCCAAGCAGCTGCCCGTCGACGCGCAGTACGCGCTCGACCAGTACGTGCTGCGCGGCGGCCATCTGGCGGTGTTTGTCGATCCGGACGCGGAGCTCGACAGCACGCCGTTCGGCACCGCCAGCGCCGATTTCTCCGATCACAGCTCGAACCTGCCGCGGCTGTTCGCGGACTGGGGTGTGCTGTACGACCCGAACAAGGTGGTGCTGGATCGCGCGCTCGCGCTGCCGATCGAGCTGGGCGGCAACAGCCTCAATCATCCGGCGATGCTCGCCCTGGGCCAGCAGCAGCTCAACCGCAACGACGCGATCACCGCCAGCCTGCAGCGCGTCAACGTCTCCAGCATCGGCTATTTCGACCTGGCGCCGACCGCCCGCACGCGGCTGGTCCCGCTGCTGCAGAGCAGCGCCGAGGCCGAAGTGGTGCCGACCCAGCGCGTGCTGGAGGCGAGCAGCGACCCCACCACGCTGCTGCAGGGTTACAAGCCGGACAACATGCATTACGTGCTGGCGGCGCGGCTGCAGGGGCCGTTCATCAGTGCGTTCCCCGAACGCGCCGCCGAGCCCGGACATCTGGCCGCATCGGTGCCGAATGCCGAGGTGATCCTGGTCGCCGACACCGACTTGCTCAGCGACCGGTTGTGGGTGCAGCCGCAGACCATCCTCGGCCAGAGCATGATGCGGGTGTTTGCCAACAACGGCGATTTCATCAGCAACATGGTCGACAACCTCAGCGGTTCGTCGGCGCTGCTGTCGATCCGCGGCCGCTTCAGCTCGCAGCGGCCGTTCACACGGGTGCAGGCGCTGCGGCATCTGGCCGACCAGAAGTTCCTGCAGAAGGAGCACGAGCTGGAGCAGCAGCTGGCGGACACGCGCCGGCGGCTGGACGAGCTGCAACCGGCCAAGGGCAGCCAGAGCAGCACGGCCACCGCCGAGCAGCGCCAGGAGATCGAGCAGTTCCGCCAGCGCCAGCTGGCAATCAACAAGGAGCTGCGCGAGGTGCAGCACCAGCTCAATGCCGAGATCGACGCGCTCGGCCTGCGCGTGAAGTTCATCAACATCGTGCTGGTGCCGGCGCTGGTGACGCTGTTCGGCTTGCTCTACGGCTGGCGGCGGATGCGACGCAGCCGGCAACGTCGATGAGAATGGCGATCTGCCGCAACGGCGCCATGCAGCCGCCGCGCATCATGCCGAGACAACGTCTGTGCGCGTCGGCGCAGGCGCAACCGCCGCGGGTGCCGTGACCGGATGGACAGCTTGCTGAAATGGATCGTGCCGTGGGAATTTTCGTGGGCTTTCCTCACGATCTTCCTGTTCACCTGCCTGCTGTATCTGCGCGGCTGCCGTCGGCTGCGGGTGAGCCGCGGGCGCCGGCTGCTGTTCTGGCTCGGCATGGCGATCATCTATCTGTCGCTGCACACCTATCTGGATTTCTACGCCGAGCACGAGTTCTTCGTGCACCGGTTGCAGCAGTTGCTGCTGCATCACCTGACGCCGCTGCTGATCGTCGCCACGTATCCCGGCAGCGTGCTGCGCGCGGGCTTGCCGCTGCGCTGGCGCGCGCGCGTGCTGCGGCCGCTGCAGCGTTCGTGGCCGTGGCGACTGCTCAGCGGCGTGCTGCTGAATCCGCTGGTGGTGACGGTACTCTTCACCGGCTTCGTGCTGATCTGGCTGATTCCCTCCTGGCAGACCCTCGCGATGCTGGACTGGCGCGTCTACCGCTTCATGAACTGGACGATGCTGCTCAGCGGCTTTGCCTACTGGTCGCTGGTGCTCGATCACCGGCCGCATCCGCCAGGGCGGATGGTGGCGGGCCTGCGCGTGCTGTCGCCGGCGATCACCATGA
>JAJZGE010000444.1 GCA_021798675.1 Pseudomonadota bacterium
CGCCCTGCCCGATGCTTACAGCACGCCAGCGCCGAGGTCGGCGCTGGCGGCGGCCTGGCGGAACAGGCCGAACAGCTCGCGGCCCATGCCGCTGTGCTGGGCGGAGAGATCGGCGTGCTGCGGCAGCCGCGCGTCCAGCTCGTGCGCTTCCATCAGGACGTCCAGACGGCCATTCACCGCGTCGAGCCGGATCAGGTCGCCGTTGCGCAGCTTGGCGATGTTGCCGCCGGCGACCGCCTCGGGCGTCACGTGGATCGCCGCCGGCACGCGGCCGGAGGCACCGGACATGCGGCCGTCGGTAAGCAGCGCGATGCGGTGGCCGCGGTCCTGCAGCAGCGCCAGTGTGGGCGTGAGCTTGTGCAGCTCGGGCATGCCGTTGGCCTGCGGCCCCTGGAAACGCACCACCGCCACGAAATCGCGGTTCAGTTCGCCGCGCTTGAACGCGGCGACCACTTCGTCCTGGTCGTGGAACACGATCGCCGGCGCCTCGATCAGCAGCCGGTCGTCGGGCACCGAGGAGACCTTGATCACCGCGCGGCCGAGGTTGCCCTGCAGCATGCGCAGGCCGCCGTCGGCGCGGAACGGCTCGTCGACGCTGCGCAGCACGCCGCGGTTGCCGCTCTGCTTCGGCACCGGCGTCCACTGCAGCGTGCCGGCCGCGTCCAGCTGCGGCAGCTGCGCATAGCCGCGCATGCCGGTGCCGAAAATCGTCTGCACGTCGTCGTGCAGCAGGCCGGCGTCGAGCAGCTGGTCGATCAGGAAGGCCATGCCGCCGGCCTGATGAAACTGGTTCACGTCGGCGTAGCCGTTCGGGTAGACGCGCGCCAGCAGCGGCACCACGGCGGAGAGCGCGTCGAAATCGTCCCAGCGCAGCGCGATGCCGGCGGCGTGGGCGATCGCCACCAGGTGCAGCAGGTGGTTGGTGGAGCCGCCGGTGGCGTGCAGGCCGATCACGCCGTTGATGATGGCGCGCTCGTCGATGATGTGGCCGATCGGCAGGTAGTCATCGCCCAGTGCACTGAGCGCAGCCACCCGCTGCACCACGTGCGCGGTAAGCGCGTCGCGCAGCGGCGTGTCCGGTGCCTCGAAGCTGGCGCCGGGCAGGTGCAGGCCCATGATCTCCATCAGCATCTGGTTGGAGTTGGCGGTGCCGTAGAAGGTGCAGGTGCCGGGTGCGTGGTACGACGCCGCCTCGACCTCCATCAGGTCGGCCTTGCTCGCCTTGCCCTCGGCCCAGGCCTGGCGCACCTTCGATTTCTGCTCGTTCGGAATGCCGCTGGGCATCGGGCCGGACGGCACGAACGCGCCGGGCAGATGGCCGAAGCTGAGCGCGCCGATCAGCAGGCCCGGCACGATCTTGTCGCAGATGCCCAGATACAGCGCGCCGTCGAACATGTCGTGCGACAGCGCCACCGCGGTGGCCATCGCCACCAGATCGCGCGAGAACAGCGACAGCTGCATGCCGGGCTGGCCCTGGGTCACGCCGTCGCACATCGCCGGCACGCCGCCAGCGACCTGTGCGGTGAAGCCGCCGTCGCGGGCGATCTGGCGGATCAGCGTGGGGTAGCGCTCATACGGCTGATGCGCGGAGAGCATGTCGTTGTAGGCGGTGACGATGGCGAGGTTGGCGCGGCGGCCGTTGCGCAGGGCGTCCTTGTCCGCGCTGCCGCAGGCGGCAAAGCCGTGCGCCAGGTTGCCGCAGGAAAGGTGCTCGCGCTGCGGGCCACTGCGGTCGACTGCGTCGATCCGGCGCAGGTAAGCCGCGCGCGTTTCGCGGCTGCGCTCGCGCAGGCGTTCGGTGACTTCGGCAACGACGGGGTGCAGCGTGGTCATGCAGGAACTCCGGGGCAGGGCGCGCACCCGATGGCGCGGCCGGGTTGATCGTGAAGGGCGTGGCGGGCTGCGCTCATGGGCACCAGTACACCGCCACCGGCACGCGTGGCTGGGTCAGCACGGCGCGCACCGGGTAATGGCGGGCCTCGCCCAGGCCGAGCCGCGCATCGGCGAGCAGGCCGCGCTTCTTCTCGCCGCACACCAGCAGGTACAGCGCGCCGGTCTGCAGCAGGGTTGGCAGGCTCAGCGTGATGCGCGGCTCGCCGGCGCCGGGCGCGCGCATCGGCAGCACGCGCGCCTGGCCGTCCAGATCGAGCGCCTCGGCGAGGTGGTCGCCACCGGGAAAGAACGATGCCGTATGACCGTCGTCGCCCATGCCCAGTACCACCGCGTCAAACGGCAGCGCCAGCGCGTCGATGCGCGCCGCAGTGGCGGCCAGCCCGGCCTCGGGCGTGGGCGCATCGCTGTACAGCGGCACGAACGTGGCGGCCACCGCCTGCTCCTGCAGCAGCTGCGCGCGCACCAGCCGCGCGTTGGAACGGGGGTCACTGTCCGGCACCCAGCGCTCGTCGACCAGGGTCACCTGCACCCGGGACCAGTCCAGTTTTTCGCGTGACAGGTGACGGAAGAAATCCTTCGGCGTGCTGCCGCCGGAGACCGCCAGCAGCGCCTGGCCACGTTCGCCCAGCGCGTGGCGCAGGCGCTCGGCCACGCGTTCGGCCAGCGCCGTGGCCTGGGCGTCGCAATCGGTGAAGCTGTGGGTGGTGACGTTCAGATGGATCGGCATGGTGGTCGGCGTCGCGGGTGGCGTCAGCGGTATCCGCGCGTGGTGTGGGGAAGGGAGCCGCAGTGTGCCGCAGCGCCCGCGATGGCCGGGTTAAAAGCGCGTGCGTGCAGCGACCTATTCACTGTCTTCGTTCCAGGTGCGGCCGTCGCGCTCGATCAGCGCCACCGCCGCGCTCGGCCCCCAGCTGCCGGCGGCATAGGGACGCGGTGCCTCGTTGCCGGCGGCCCACGCCTCCAGGATCGGGCCGGCCCAGCGCCACGCCGCTTCCACCTCGTCGCGGCGCATGAACAGGGTGGGGTTGCCGCGCACCACGTCCAGCAGCAGCCGCTCGTAGGCGTCGGGCTGCGACACGCCGAACGCCTCGGCGAAGCTCATGTCCAGCGGCACGTGGCGCAGGCGCAGGCCACCGGGCCCGGGATGCTTGATGGTGAGCCACAGC
Source organism: Pseudomonadota bacterium (assembly GCA_021798675.1). The sequence goes on from JAJZGE010000444.1 coordinate 3,060, forward strand.
TTCACGCCTTCGTCCGGCTGCAGCCGCAGCACCAGCCGGTTCTGCGCCAGCGGGCCGGCGGCGGCATCGAAGATCGAATGCGGCACCGGCTTGAACGCCACCACGATCTCCGACACCC
>JAJZGE010000445.1 GCA_021798675.1 Pseudomonadota bacterium
CCGGAAAGTCGATCGCAGCCTCGATGTGCACGCGCACGGCGATCAGCCGCTGCAGCAACTCCTCGACCCGGCGCGAAAACACCCCTTCCATCGACTGCAGCGCGGCACGAGCACCGGCCTGCGAACGCGCGGCGATCAGGTCGGCCACGGCTTCGGCCTGGGCCAGGTCGAGCTTGCCGTTGAGAAACGCGCGCTCGGTGAATTCGCCCGGCCGCGCCAGCCGCGCGCCGAGGGCGCAGACGCGCTGCAGCAGCGCATCGAGCAGCACCGCGCTGCCGTGACCGTGCAGTTCCAGCACGTGCTCGCCGGTATACGACGCCGGCGCCGGGAAATGCAGCAGCAGGCCGCGATCGATCAGCGCGCCGTCGCCAGCGCGAAAGGCCGTGAAGTGCGCGTGGCGCGGCTGCGGCGACTGGCCCAGCAACTGCCGTGCGATCGCCGGCACGGCCGGCCCGGAGATACGTACCACACCGATGCCGGCCGCACCGGGGGCGCTGGCAATCGCGGCTATCGTGTCGGTGACAGGCTCGATCATGCGCACGCTCTGGACGAATCAGCCGCGAGGGTTGCCCGCTAGCGGCTCATGAGTGTGGTCGGCGGAGCAGCCGTGCTCAGGCGGCCTTGACCGCTTCCTCGCGGTCGATGTGATGCGTGACCCACCACTGCTGGCCCAGACCGACCAGGCCGTTGACCGCGTAATACAGGCACAGGCCGGAGGGATAGAACGCAAACAGCAGCGTGAACAGCAGCGGCATCACCTTCATCATCTTGGCCTGCGCCGGGTCCATGCCCGCGGCCATCGGGTTGAGCCACTGCATGCCCAGCATCACCAGCGCGTAGATGATCGGCAGGATGTAATACGGATCCGGCGCGCTCAAATCGGGAATCCACAGGAACGGCGCGTGACGCAGTTCCAGGCTGTTTTCCAGCACGTAGAACAGGCTCAGAAACACCGGCATGGTGATCAGCACCGGCAGGCAGCCGCCCATCGGATTCACCTTCTCCTTCTTGTACAGCTCCATGGTGGCCTGCTGCAGCTTCAGCTTGTCGTCGCCGTAGCGCTCTTTCAGCTGGGCGATGCGCGGCTGCAGCTTGCGCATCTTGGCACCGGAGCGGTACTGCACCGCGGTCAGCTTCCAGGTGACGGCCTTGATCAGCAGCACCAGCAGGATGATCGCCACGCCCCAGTTGCGCGCCACCGCGTGCAGCTGCGACAGCACCCAGTGCATCGGCACGGCAATCAGCTTGAACATGCCGTAGTCGATGGTCAGATCCAGCCCCGGCGCAATCGCGTCCAGCGTGCCCTGCAGGTTCGGCCCGAGGTACAGCCGCGACTGGCTGCTGACGCTCTGGCCCGGCGCCACGCTGAGGGCAGGGCCGACCGTGCGGATCAGGTAGTGCGGCTGCGCGCTGTCCGGGTTGATCGTGGTAGTGGCGTACTGCTGCGTCGCATTGGCCGGCGGAATCCACGCGGCGAAGAAATACAGCCGCAGCATCGCCGCCCAGCCGCCCTTGAACGAGGCATCGAGCTGATCGCTCTTCTTGCTGAAATCCTCGAAGGTGAGCTTTTCAAACTTCTCGCCGGTGTACCACGCCGCCCCCTGGAAGGCGCGCGATTCGGGATCGGTGTAGTGGCTGAACCAGCTGGCCGGCTTGGGCGGCGCCACCCGCTGCAGCTGCTCGTAGGCGTTGCCCTGCCACGGCTGGCTGCCGGTGTTGTCGACGCGCTGGGTGACATCGATGACGTAGCTGCCGCGGGTGAAGGTATAGGTCTTGGTGACCTTCAGGCCGGCGGCGTCCTGCCAGGTCAGATTGACGCTCAGCGTGTTCTGTCCGCTGGCCAGCGTGTACGCGTTCTGGGCGCTCTGGAACAGCGCCAGGTGATCGGGCTGATCCTGCGCCGCAGTGTCGCTGCTGCTGACCAGGCCGCTCTGCGCCACGAAGTAATGCGCCGCGTCATTGTCCAGCAGCACGGTCGGTGGCGGGTTCGGCGTGTTGTGTGTGCGCGGCGCCGACGGGTAGGCCAGCAGTTCGGCGTGCACCAGGCTGCCGCCGCGCGTGTCCACGCTCAGCTGCAGGACGTCGGTGGTAATGCTGATCAGCCGCGCCGGGGGCGTGCTTGTGCTGCCGGCCTGCGCCGGCACCGCGGGCGTGGCGCCGGAAGGCGGAGCGGTGACCGCGCTGCTGGCCATCGGTACGCTGCCATCGGCGTTTGTGATGCGCGCGCTGGCGCTGCTGGCGGCGGCCGCTGGCGGTGGCGCGGAGGGCGGCGCGTAATCCTTCTCCCAGGCCAGAAACAGGAAGTAGCCCACCGCCAGCAGGGCAAACATGAGGAAGGTGCGCGTTTGATTCATCGCGTAGCAAATCCGGGTGGCACCGCGACCATGCAAGGCGCGGTAATCAGGAGAGGGCAGGCCAACACGCGATTGTGGCGGTCGCGTCGGTTCGCTTCAATGGTGCGCGGGTGCGGACACCGCCGTTTCCGGCCGGTTCGCCAGCAGCTTCTGCCACAGCTGATCGAGCTCGGCCAGCAATTCTGCGCCGGTTGTGCCGGCGGCCTGCTCGCGTGCCATCACCATCATATCCACCGCCGGCAGCTGGTGGCGCATGCGCCGGAACGATTCGCGCACCAGCCGCTTGATGCGGTTGCGTTCGACGGCCCGTTTGGACACCCGCTTGGAAATCGCCAGCCCCAGGCGTGCATGGCCGAGTTCGTTGCGGCGATAGCGCATATGAAAACAGCGACCGCCTGCGCGGCCGCTGCTGGTGCGCAGTGCGGCAAAATCACCCGCTCGACGGAGCCGCGCCTCGCGCGGCAGCCCGGCGGCTTGCATGGCCGTTGTTCCGCTTACGGGATCAGGCGCTTGCGGCCCTTGGCGCGACGGGCGTTGAGAACTTTGCGGCCGTCGGCGGTGGCCATGCGGGCACGGAAACCGTGCGTGCGTGCGCGCTTGAGCTTGCTGGGCTGGAAGGTCCGCTTCATGGCTTACTCCGAAGGGAATGTGGGAAAAAGGTTGGAAAGTATGTGGTGTGTTCTGGCAGTGTGTCAAATCCCGCCTGCGCTGAGCCTGTGGATAGCGGTGTGGATATCTGGTCGATAACGTCAGGGAAGCTGCTGCTAGACTTGTCCGTTCTGCGCGCGCACGCGCCTCTCGCTAGTGGCTGAAAAGTATTC
>JAJZGE010000446.1 GCA_021798675.1 Pseudomonadota bacterium
TGGGTGCCGGCCGCTATGATCGAGTCAGTCGGTGGTCTGCTGGCGCTGCGCCAGTGGCTGCGGCTGTCGCGCAGCGGGCGTCTGCCCAGGCGGCCGCCCCGGCCGCCGCGCAGGCGTCCGGTGGCGGACGTACCGCTATCGCGCTGAGGGCGGCGGGCACCCGTTGCCTCAGTGGCTGGGGCCCAGCGCGTCTGCGGGGCGGGCGATGAAGTCGGTCGGCAGCGTGCTGCCATCGGCGAACTGCAGCTCCAGCCGCACCGTGTCGCCCGGCTGCACCGGCCGCTGCGCCTGCGTCAGCATCAGGTGGTATCCCCCCGGTGCCAGCACGGCGGTGCCGTGCGCGGGCACGACCAGCGCATCGACCATCCGCATGCGGCTCATGCCGCCTGCGCTGGAACTCTGGTGCAGCATCACCCCGGCGTAGACCGTGCTGCGCGCGCCACGCAGCACCGCAGGCCGATCGCCGCGGTTGTGCAGCGTCACATAGGCACCGGCTGGAAGCGTGCCGGGCAGCACGCGGATCCACGCGCCGCTGGCGCGCACCTGAGTCGCCTCGCTGGCGTGCACCGGGGTGCACGCCAGCGAGGCGGCGAGCAGCAGCGCCAGCCGCTTCATGATCTCGCTCCGGCGCCCAGCAACAGCTTCAGATCGTGCACCAGGTCGTCCTGCGAGTCCGACGGGGTGGCCAGCACACGGGCGTTGCCGTCGCGATCGAACAGGTAGATCGCCGAACTGTGGCTGACCTCATAGCTGCCGTCGGCGCTGCCCGGTTCGCGGCTGAACGATCCACGGTAGCGCTTCACCAGCGCCTCGATCTCGCTCGGCGTGCCGGTCAGGCCCACCGCGCGAGGGTCGAACGCGTTGACATAGGCGTGCAGGATCGCCGGCGTGTCGCGGGTCGGGTCCACGCTGACGAACAGGATCCGCGCACCGTCGGCCAGCGACCCCAGCCGCTGCATCACCACGTGCAGATGCGCCAGCGTCAGCGGGCAGACATCAGGGCAATGGGTGTAGCCGAAGTACAGCAGCACCACCTTGCCGCGGTAGTCGGCGCCGGTCACCGGCTTGCCGTGATCGTCGACCAGCTTGAAGTCGAGCGCCGGCATGTGGCCGGTGATGTTGGTGAGCCGCAGCGGCAGCGGCGCCACCCGCTGGCAGCCGCCCAGCAGCAGGCCGGTCACCATCAGCAACAGCAGCAGGGCGAGCGGCCGCAAGCGGCCGGGCATCATGCGAGAATCGAAGGTATTCATTGGAACAAGCATACGACACCGCCTGCATCACCGGGTTCGTCCGCCAAGGAGTCACGTGATGTTGCGACAAGCTGTCAACGCCCGCGCCGGCCTGCTGGCGGGTGCCGCTGGCGCCAGCGCGGTGCTGCTGGGCGCGTTCGGCGCGCATGCGCTGCGCGCGGTGCTGGATGCGCGCAGCTTCGAGCTGTGGCACACCGCGGTGGACTATCACGTCTGGCACGCGCTGGCGCTGGTGCTGGCGGTCGGGCTTGGCCGCGGCCGCAGCGGTCGACTGGCGGTGCGCGCCTTCGCCAGCGGCATCGTGCTGTTCAGCGGCAGCCTGTACGCGCTGGCGCTGGGCGCGCCGCGCTGGGTCGGCATCATCACGCCTTTCGGCGGGCTGGCCTTTGTGTGTGGCTGGATCGCGCTGGGTCTCTCGCTCGGCCAGCGCGAGGGCTGACCGCTGTGGCGTCATTGCGTTGTCATGCCGCGGCGCCTGCACGCAGGCGTGAACCCCTCCGCGCCCACCCGACTGCCGTCCTGGCTGCCCGCCGCCGGGCTGCTGCTGGCGCTGGTGGTGCTGGTGTGGGTCAGCCTCGCGGCGATCCGCGCGTCGCGGCTGACCGCCAGCACACAGCCGGCCTTCAATCCGCTGGTGCACTGGCGCGAGGCCGGCCGCGACTGGCTGCTGGTCGCCGACGGTGAGGCCGACCAGCTCACCGTCTACAGCGCGGCCGACGGGCGTCGCCTGCGTCGGGTGAAGGTGGAGCACGGGTTGCGTGACTCCGCACCGCTGATCCGACGCGATGGCCATCTTTACGTGGTCGACGATGCCGGCGAGCTGGACGAAGTGAGGCTGTCGTCGCGGCCGCAGGTCGCAGCCAACCTCCGCTGAGGCGCTGGAAGCGACGCACGCCGCATGGCCGACCAGTCTGCTAGCGCACCCGCTTCAGGTACAGCATCAGCGGCTGCGAGATGCCGGGGCAGACCGCATTGACCAGCTCCCAGCCGAGTGCGCCCTCGCGGTTGATCGCAGCCATCACCTCGTCGTCCGTGGGCGTCTGCGTCAGGGTGAATGCGCCGCCAGCGTGTTTCAGAGTCAGCACCTTGTATTCCCATGTGGTGGCCATCGGGTTCTCCTGCGAGTGGAATCAGCGGGCGTCGTCATCCGACACCGGGTCGGCGCTGCCGGGCTTCAGCCGGCCGTGCTTGCGCAGTGCCTCGCGCAGCACGTATTCGATCTGGGCGTTGAGGCTGCGCAGCTCGTCGTTCGACCAGCGCTGCATCGCGTCCAGCACCGCGGCGCTGATGCGCAGCGGGTAGGCTTTCTTCTCAGCGGCCATGCCGGTCTTTGCCGCCGGATTTCTGTACGCGCAGCAGATACATCAGCAGCCCGATGGTGAGACCGCTGATGCCGATCGTCAGCAGCAGGCCGGCCACGCCGATCCGTTGCGCATCGGCGGCGTGCAGGTAGCTGTAGCCGGCAAAGCCGCCGATCAGCGCGGCCATCGCGAACAGTATGTTGCCGATGACCTGGCCGACCCGCTGACGTGTGCTGGCGTCCAGCCGAGTCCAGTCACCCAGGCCATGCACGAAACCCTGCGGGCCGCGACGGCGGATCACCGCGCCGAGCACCAGCAGCAGCGCGGCGACCACCATCAGCGACAGCAGCGAGCTCAGTTGAGTGGTCATGCCGCGCGCCTCAACCGCCGTACAGCGTGCCGGTGTTCAGCACCGGCTGGGTCCCGCGCTCGCCGCACAGCACCACCAGCAGGTTGCTGACCATCGACGCCTTGCGCTCTTCATCCAGCTGCACCACACCGCGCTTGCTGAGCTGCTCCAGCGCCATCTCGACCATGCTCACCGCGCCTTCGACGATCTGCGTGCGCGCGGCGATGATCGCGCCGGCCTGCTGCCGCTGCAGCATCGCCTGGGCGATTT
>JAJZGE010000447.1 GCA_021798675.1 Pseudomonadota bacterium
CGGGCTGAGCGCGTCTTCCCAGCCCCCCGGTGGGTACGCGGGGACGCCGGCGGGGGCGGCTTTGCGGGGTGGTCTTCGCGCTGCTCGCCCGGGTGACGAAGCGGTTTGGGGTGCGGCTGCCAGGCTGAACGCGCAGCCGTGCCACCGCGCGCAAGCGCCGCACTCACCTTAAGATGACAGTCCGGTGTCCGCCGGGTTGCCATCGTGGGGCGTGCAGCATGATCCGGTTTCCATCGCATCGCATGCGCAGCAGCGCGGTGCGGGTGCTCGCCGCGCTGGCGTTCGCGGGCTGTGCGTGGGCCACGGTCTGGCCGGAGCCGGCGGCGTTGCAGAAGCTGTTCGTGCTGGTGCTGATGCTGTTCGCCGCCGGCGCCTTGCTTTGCGCCACCGGGCGCCTCGCCGTTTCGCTGTTGCTGGGCGGCGGCCTGTTCGTCGCGCTGCGCTTCATCTCCGCACTCAAGGAGAACTACCTCGAGACGGCGCTGATGCCGGCGGATTTCGTCTACTACGCGCGTTCCAGCCTGATCGCCACGCTGCGCCATTACCCGCATCTGTACCTGCTTGGCGTCGGCGTGCTGGTGCTGGTGCCGTCGGTGCTGGCGCTCGCGTGGAAGCTGGACCGACCGCTGTTCGCGTGGCGGCGCGGCTGGGAGCGGGCGGCCTGGCGGACCGGCGGCGTGCTGTTGTGCGCGGTGGGGTTCCGCCTGTGCCTGCTGCCGGACGGTCCGTTTGCCAGCCTGCACCACCGCGACGTATGGGACAAGCTGTCCGACGACGCCCAGCTCACCAACTTCTTCGTCAACATCGACGACGACGGCGTGCGGATGCCGGCGATGTCCGATGACGCGGCCGCGCAGCGGCAGTGGGCCGCCACAGAGCATGCCGGGCCCGGCGCGCGGCCGGCGCCGTACCCCGATATCGTGCAGGTGCTGGAGGAGAGCACCTTCGATCCCTCGATTTTCGCCGCCTGCGACGTGCCGAGCTGCCGGTTCGCGATGTTCCGGCCCGACGCGGACACGCGCGGCAGCGGCCTGCTGCGCACGCACACCTGGGGCGGCGGTACCTGGGTCAGCGAGTTCGCCGTGCACACCGGCCTGCCGCAGGACATCTTCGGCGCCGGCGGCATGTACGCGCCGTTCGTGCTGGCGCCGCACGTGCACGACACGCTGCCCGACCTGCTGCGCCGGCTGGGCTACCTCACCATCGCGATCTATCCCACCAACGGCGCTTTCCTCAACGGCCGCGACGCGTACCGCGCCTACGGTTTCGACCACCTCTACGGTGCGGGCGAGCTGGGCCTGGACGAGTGGGAGGAAACCGACGCGCAGATGTTCGCCGCGGCCAAGCGCGTCTACGACAAGGTGAAGAAGCCGGGCCAGCCGGTGTTCGTGATGATCCTCACGATCAACCAGCACGGCCCGCACGACGACAACCCGATGGCCAAGCTGCCGCCGCCCTGGCGCAACCTGGTGCAGGGGCTGGCCGGCAAGGGCGAGAGCGCGCTGGATTTCGATACCTACCTGTGGCGACTGCACGATTCCGACGTGGCGATGCGGGGCCTGGAGCACGATTTCCTCGATCGCCGCCAGCCCACCGTGCTGGTGCACTTCGGCGATCACGAGCCATCGTTCGACGGACTGATCCGCCCGCTGGCGCGCACGCTGCCGCCCGCGCTGGTGCCGGAGCGCGATTTCCTCACCTACTACATGATCAAGAGCAACTTCGCCGGGCCGCCGCTGCCGAGCTACCCCGCGCTGGACATCGCCTTCCTGCCGACCATGGTGCTGCAGGCCGCGGGCTTGCCCGCCGATCCGTACTTCTCCGCCGCCACCGCCTTGCGCGACCGCTGCCAGGGCCGCTTCGACGACTGCCCGGACAAGGCGCTGCTGGCCTCCTACTACGCGTGGATCTTCCACCGGCTGCACGTGTATGAGTGAGGCACCGGCTACGCGCGGGTTGGCCGCGGCGACGCTGCTCGCCGCCTGCGCCGCGATCGCCGGTGCGTTGCTCGCCGCGCACTCGCCGGACGGGCGCTGGCTGCACTGGATCGCCAAGCCGCTGGCAACGGCCTTGGTCTTCGCGCTGGCGTGGCGGGCGCGGCCGGCGGTGTCGGCACGCTATCGGCATTTCGTGCTGGCCGGCATCGCCTGCTCGCTGGCAGGCGACGTGTTGCTGATGCTGCCGGGCGACCTGTTCGTGCCGGGGCTGGTGGCGTTCCTGCTCGGCCATGCGTGTTTCATCGCCGCCCTGCTCGGCGACAGCCGTTTCGCGGTGCCGGCGTGGCCGCTGCTCGCCTGCCTCGCCTACGGCATCGCCAACCTGGTCGCGCTGTGGGGCGCGATCGCGGCGCCGCTGCGCGTGCCCGTGATCGTCTACGTGGCGGTGCTGTGCAGCATGGCCGGGCAGGCACTGGCGCGTGCCTTGCGTGGCGAGGCCCCCGCGCGGCTGGCGGCGCGTGGCGCGCTGCTGTTCATGCTGAGCGACAGCGTGCTGGCCTGGGATCGCTTCCGCGGCCCGCTGCCGCTGGCCAGCCTGTGGGTGCTGGCGACGTATTATCTGGCGCTGTGGTGGATCGCCCGTTCGGTGCAAAAGGCATGAATACGCAGGAACTCATCATCACGTGGGCCACGCCGGTGTTCTTCCTGCTGATCGGCATCGAGCTGCTGGTGGCGAAGCTGCGCGGACGCGACGCCTACGCCAGCAACGACGCGATCAACAGCATCGGCCTGGGTGCGATCTCGCAGCTGGTGGCGGTGTTCGCCAAGCTGCTCACCATCGGCATCTACGCGTGGTGCGCCGGGCACCTGGCGCTGTTCCGCCTGTCGGCGGACAGCGTGGCGGTGTGGATCGGCGCCTTGCTCGCCTACGACTTCTGCTACTACTGGCTGCACCGCATGGGCCATGAGGTGAACATCCTGTGGGCTGCCCACGTGGTGCACCACCAGAGCGAGCGCTACAACCTCTCCACTGCGCTGCGCCAGACCGGCAGCGGTGTGCTGCTCGGCTGGGTCTTCTACCTGCCGCTGGCAATCCTCGGCGTGCCGGTGCAGGTGTTCGTGGTGGTGGCGCTGATCGACCTGCTGTACCAGTTCTGGGTGCATACCGAGCAGATCGGCCGGCTGGGCTGGTTCGACCGCGTGTTCTGTTCGCCGTCC
>JAJZGE010000448.1 GCA_021798675.1 Pseudomonadota bacterium
CTTCCAGCAGGGTGTTCATGTCCTCGGCGTGCTCTTCCTCCATCGCCAGGATGCCTTCGAGCATGCGCCGGGTGGTCGGATCATCAGTGCCGATGTAGTCGATGATTTCGCGATAGCTGTCGATCGCGATGCGTTCGGCGATCAGATCCTCCTTGATCATGTCGACCAGGTCATGGCCTTCGACGTAGTCGGCGTGGCTGCGGCCGAGCAGACCCTCGGGCGACAGGTTCGGCTTGCCGTCGAGCTGGGTGATGCGCTCGGCGATCAGGTCGGCGTGGCCCTGCTCCTCGGTTGCATGCTGCAGGAATTCGGCCTTGATGCTCTGCGCGTGGATGCCCGACGCCATGTAGTAGTGGTACTTGTAGCGCAGCACGCAGACCAGCTCTGTCGCCAGCGCGTGGTTCAGCAGCTTCACCACGGTAGGCCGGTCGGCGCTGTAGCCGGCCGTCATCGCGCCTTTCTCGATGTCCCTGCGCGCACGCTTGCGGATGTTCTCGATGTCGCTGACGAACGGCTTGCTCTTGGCCATGAACCTGCTCCCGCGCTGAATGGATGCGGGCACCGGCAGGAACGACGCGCCGGTGCCAGCTCATTGCGACAGCGTAGGAAGCCGCGCGCAAAAGTCAGGTGAAGAAGCGTCGCTTGATCAGCCACTCGTGCGCCGCTGTATCGCCTCAGCGCGGGCGATAGGCGCGCAGAAAGGTGGCCACGCCAGCCCGCGCCATCTCGGCAATCTCGGCCGCGGCAGTGACCGGGCATTCGTCGCAGGCGAACAGCCGGCGCAGCAGCATGTCGCCCTTGATCAGCGAGAAGAACTGCACGCTGGCCGTCCTGACATCGGCGATCTCCAGCGCGCCATGCTCCACCGCCTGCCGCAGCAGCCGCTCCATCAGACCGTGCGTGCGCGCCGGCCCCTCTTCCCACAGCAGCTTGCCGTAACGAGGATTGCCCTGGCGGCAGTCGCTGAGAATGGCGCGGAAGGTGCCGACATTTTCCGCCTCGCAGTCGATCCGCATGTGCGCCTGCGCGATCGTGTGCAGGGTATCGCCGATATCGACTTGGGGATCGTATGCATAGATGTCCTCCGGCAGCAGATCGCGGATGCGCGAGCGGATGACTTCGCGAAACAGGTTGTCCTTGTCGCCGAAATGGCTGTAGACGGTGAGCTTGGAGACGCCGGCATCGGCGGCGATGGCGTCCATGCTGGTGCCGGCGAAGGCGTTGCGGATGAACAATGCCTTGGCCGCCGCCAGAATCGCCGCCCGCTTCTCCATATCCTTCGGGCGGCCGGGCCCTTGGGGTCTGATTTGCGCGCAGGTCGACATGCTTTCACCTTCACAAATGATGCTTGTCACTTTATTATACGCAGCGGTTCAATTATTTTCCAGAATGATGCTACCGCGCATTCAGTCTGCCGAGCGATGTCACACGCATTGCAAGGCTGGCGGATGACGCCCGTCAGGTGCTGGCGATGACTTCCGGCACTTCGTGGGCCGCCGTGCAGGCCGCAGGCTTGCGATTGTGGAGGCCGCATCGAGGGCTTATCCTTTTCGACATTTTTTGATCCTCACGGAAACCCACAGCATGGCGATGAACTTCGAGCAGGCGCGACAGAACATGGTGGAAAACCAGGTGCGTCCCTGGGAGGTGCTGGATGGCCGCGTGCTGGACGTCATCAGCCGCGTTCACCGCGAGGATTTCGTCGCCGCCGCGCATCGCCAGCTGGCCTTCGCCGACCTGTGCCTGCCGCTGGGTCACGGTGAAGTGATGATGAAGCCGGTGGTCGAGGGCCGCGTACTGCAGGCGCTGGAACTGCTGCCCACCGATCGCGTGCTGGAGATCGGCACCGGCTCCGGCTTTCTCACCGCCTGCCTTGCCGGGCTGTCGGCGCAGGTGACCAGCGTCGATATCCATGCCGACTTCATCACGGCTGCCTCCCAGCGGCTGCAGAGCACCGGCGTGGGCAATGCCACCCTGCACGTCGGCGAAGCCGTGAGCACGTGGCAGCCCGATGGCCAGTTCGATGTGCTGCTGGTGACCGGCGCGGTATTCACCGTGCCGCCGCGCTGGCTCAGCTGGCTCAAGCCGGGCGGGCGAGCAGTCGTGGTGCGCGGCCAGTCACCGGTGCAGCACGCAACCTTGCTGACCCATGAAGGCGGCGGTCGCTACCGCGAGGAAATCCTGTTCGAAACCGATCTGCCCTACCTGACCCACGCCGAGCCACCTTCGCGCTTCGTCTTTTGATCCCCACCGACCGCTCGCTCCCCACGAGGCACCCCATGCGTTTGAAGCTGCTCACCTTCGCCCTGGCCATGGCCGTCATGTCGCTGCCCAGCCACGGCGAGGATCTGCTGGATGCCTACCGCGAGGCGCGCGCCAACGACCCGGTGCTGTCGCAGGCGGACGCCACACGGCTGTCCACCGGCGAGGGCGTGGCGCAGGCGCGCGCGCTGCTGCTCCCGCAGATATCGGCCGGCCTCACGCTGAGCCAGACCAACGGCGGCGGCAGCAGCACGTTCCAGAACCCGAACAACCCCGGCACCTTCATCAGCACCAGCCAGTTCGGCCACACCCGCACGCGCAGCCTCAACGGCACCATCAGCCAGACCATCTTCGACTTCAGCAAGTACGCCAACCTGGAGGCGGCACACTCGGCCGCCAGCGCCCAGGACGAGGCCTACGAGGCCGCGCAGCAGAACCTGTTCGTGCGCGTGGCCACCGCCTATTTCGGCGTGCTGACCAGCGAGGACCAGCTGGTGTACGCCAAGGCCAACCAGGATGCCTTCAAGCAGCAGTACGAGCAGTCCGACCAGCGCTACAAGGTGGGCCTGTCGGCGATCACCGATGTCTACCAGGCCAAGGCTTATTACGAGGCGGCCAAGGCGCAGACGGTAACCGCGCAGAACACCCTCAACGACGCGCGCGAGGCGCTCACGCAGATCACCGGCAAGCCTACCGGCCACCTGAAGAAGCTGCGCGACGATTTGCCGCTGCAGCCGCCGGTGCCCGACGACCAGGACAGCTGGGTCAGGCAGGCGCTGAAGACCAATCCCAACCTGCTGGCGCAGCGCGACAACGTGGAAACGGCCGAGCACAACATCACCGCGGCGCGTGCAGGCCATCTGCCCACCATCAGCGCCGACCTCAGCTACGGC
>JAJZGE010000449.1 GCA_021798675.1 Pseudomonadota bacterium
GCATCGACCGGGTGCACGTGATGGCTGACCAGGGCGGCGACGGTATTCGGTGGCGTCACCGTGACCTCGCGCGGCTCGCGCATGAACTGCATCGCCAGCGCCTTGATCTCCGGCGCGAAGGTGGCGGAGAACAGCAGGGTCTGGCGCTGCCTGGGCAGCGCGCCGAGGATGCGCTTGAGTGCCGGCAGGAAGCCCATGTCCAGCATGCGGTCGGCTTCGTCCAGCACCAGCGTCTCGACGGCGGAAAGGTCGATCGTGCGCTGCTGCATGTGGTCGATCAGGCGGCCCGGCGTGGCGATCACGATGTCCACGCCACGGCGCAGCGCGTTGATCTGCGGGCCCATGCCGACGCCGCCGAAGATGGTGGCGGCGCTGATGCGCAGGTGCTTGCCGTAGGCCTGCACGTTGTCGAGGATCTGCGCGGCCAGTTCGCGGGTGGGCGTGAGCACCAGCGCGCGGGGGCGGCGCGCGGCGATGGCGGGCGCGTCGATCAGCTTGTGCAGCAGCGGCAGTGCGAACGCGGCGGTCTTGCCGGTGCCGGTCTGTGCGGCCGCCAGCAGGTCGTGGCCCTGCAGCACCAGCGGGATGGCGCCGGCCTGCACCGGGGTGGGTTCGGCGTAGCCCTGTTCGGCGAGCGCACGCAGCAACGTGGGCGCAAGGCCCAGTGATTCGAAAGACATGGAACGACTCCTGTGCAACCCGGAGCGTTCAAGCAGGACCGTGTTGCGATCTGAGGGGGAAGGGGCGGCGATGCCGCTGACGGCGAGAGGCCGTTCGCACAGTGTAGCCGATATGCGCGCCGGCTGCGCTGTGCCTGCGTGTTAGCCTGCGCCATCGCCCCGCGGAGTGCCCATCATGTCGCTGCTGTCGTCCCTGCGCGCGCTGAACCGCGAGCAGCGCCACACCGTGCTGGCCAGCTTCCTCGGCTGGACGCTGGACGCGTTCGACTACTTCCTGCTGACCTTCGTGATCGTCGGCGTGGCGCAGGAATTCCACACCGACACCAAGGCGGTGACCTACGGCCTGTTCCTCACGCTGGCGGCGCGGCCGCTGGGCGCGTTGATCTTCGGGCGGCTGGCGGACCGCTACGGCCGGCGGCCGATACTGATGCTGGACGTGGTGCTGTTCTCGCTGTTCGAACTGGCCACCGCGTTCTCCAGCTCGCTCACCATGCTGCTGGTGTTGCGCTTCCTGTTCGGCGTGGCGATGGGTGGCGAATGGGGCATTGGCGCCTCGCTGGCGATGGAGTCGATACCGCCGAAATCGCGCGGCCTGGTCTCCGGCCTGCTGCAGAGCGGCTACCCCTGCGGCTTCTTCCTTGCCGCGCTGGCGAACTGGCTGCTGGTCGACAGCATCGGTTGGCGTGGCCTGTTCGTGGTCGGGGCGCTGCCGGCGGTGCTGGTGCTGTATATCCGGCGCAAGGTGCCGGAGTCGCCGGTGTGGCAGGCAGGGCGGCACGAGCACGTCCGGGTTGACGTGCGGCAGGCGATGCGCGGGCACTGGAAGCTGTTCGCCTACATGATCGTGCTGATGTGTGCGTTCAACGCTTTCAGTCACGGCTCGCAGGACATGTACCACACCTTCGAGGAGGTGAACCTGCACCTGCCCACCGGCTCGGGCGCGGCCTTCGTGCTGGTGGCGCTGCTCAACCTTGGCGCGCTGGCGGGTGGCCTGTTCTTCGGCGCGTGGTCGGAACGGGTGGGGCGGCGCAAGGCGATGATCGTGGCCGCGCTGCTGGCGATCCCGGTGATCCCATTGTGGATGCATGGTGGTTCCCTGTTGCTGCTGGGCCTTGGCGCCTTCCTGATCCAGGTGATGGTGCAGGGCGCCTGGGGCGTGGTGCCTTCCCATCTCAACGAACTGTCGCCGGACGCCGTGCGCGGCACCTTGCCGGGCTTCGCCTACCAGTTGGGCAACCTGCTCGCCGCCGGCACCGCCACCGCGCAGACCTGGCTGGCGCAGCGGCATGGCGGCGATTTCGCCTGGGCGATGTCGCTGTGGATCGCGGTCGTGGCGGTGGTGCTGGCGATGCTGGTGTGGCTGGGGCCGGAAGCGCGCGGCGTCGGTTTCGGCAGGCGCGCGTCCTGACGGGGCGGCTGGTAGAATCGCCGCTTTGCATCATCCGAGAGACAGGCAATGAAGGCTGGCAAGGACAAAGTCGTCGCGCTGCATTACACGCTCCACGTGGACGGCGAGAAGGTGGAAAGCTCGCACGACAACGGCGAGCCGCTGTGGATCCTGCTGGGCCACGGCCAGCTCATCCCGGGCCTGGAAAAGGCACTGGAAGACCATGCCGCCGGCGACGAGATCACGGCGACCATCGTGCCGGCCGACGGTTACGGCGAGCGCCAGGAGGGCCAGATCCAGCGTGTACCGAAGAAGTACTTCCAGCACGCCAAGCAGCTCAAGCCGGGCATGACCACCGTGCTGGCGCTGAAGGAAGGCGGCCAGCGCGCGGTGACCGTGCACAAGGTCGGCATGAGCACGATCGACGTCGACCTGAACCATCCGATGGCCGGCAAGACGCTGGCGTTCGACGTGAGCATCCAGGAAGTGCGCGACGCCACCGAGGAAGAAATCCAGCACGGCCACGCACATCCGCCGGGTAGTGCGGACCACTGATTGGCGGGGTCAAGGGTCAGGAAACGGCGCCCGATGGGCGCCGTTTTTGTTTGCGTACTCTCCCAGCCCGGGAGGCCAAGCTCGCGAAATGTGGTTTCTTGGTATTTCCGTCGGAGAGCAAAGCTCTTTACCTATGTCGATAAAGCGCTTTCCTGCGCTTTGTCGACTCGCCCGATCCGGTCGAGACCGGATCGGGCTCCGCTGGCCAGTCGCGTGGCGACTGGCCAGCGGGCGATCCATCCGTGGATCGCAGCCGGTCAATCCAGCACCCGCCGCCCGTAGGCGAAATGGTTGCGCCAGTACGGTCCGTCGATATTGTCCAGCCGGACCGTGCCGCCGCTGTCCGGTGCATGCACGAAGCGGCCCTTGCCCACGTAGACGCCGACGTGGCTGATGCGGCCGCCGATGTCGAAGAACACCAGGTCGCCGCTGACCAGCTGGGTCATCCGCCTGACCTTGCGCACGTCCATGTCGGCCATCTCGTGCGAGGTGCGCGGCAACTGCAGG
>JAJZGE010000450.1 GCA_021798675.1 Pseudomonadota bacterium
GTGAACTCCCTGCCGGCGAGGAAGGGACCGCCGAAGCGCGCCAGGCCCTCGCGCCAGAGTTCCTCGATGCGCGCGATGTCCCTGCGCAGCGCGGCGCTCGGCGCCTCCACGCGCACGCGCACGCCGCAGTTCATCGTGCAGACGCTGCGCAGCGCGGCGTAGCCGGAATGCATTTCGGCGGCAGCGCAACGCGCCCACGCACGTGCCTGCGGATCGGCCGGCCACACGCCGGGATGCCGCTCGGCGAGGTATTCCGCGATCGCCAGCGAATCCCACACCACGCTGTCCCCGTCGCGCAGGCACGGCACCTTTCCGGTGGGCGAGAACGCACGGAAGGCATCCCAGTTTTCGCCGGCACCGCCGGTGAACGGCACCAGCTTCTCGTCGAATGGGATGTCCAGCGCGCGCAGCAGCGCCCATGGCCGCAGCGACCAGGAGGAGTAGTTCTTGTTGGCGATGTAGAGCTCGTACACGCTGCACTCCTTGGATTGGGATATCAGGCCGAATCGGTCGCCAGTACCGCCGGCGCCACGGGACGGCGCCGCGCATTGGCGAGCACCACGCCGCCGATCACGATGATGCCGCCGACCAGCACCATGGCGCCGGGCACTTCGCCCAGCCACAGCCAGCCGATCACGATGGCCATGGGCGGCGAGAGGTAGATGAAGCTGGACACGCGCGAGGCACTGGCGCGATGCACCGCCACGTTCCACGCCAGATAGCCGATGAAGCTCGGCGCGACGCCCAGCCACAACAGCGCGGCGATGTGCGACCACGGCGCCGCC
This sequence comes from Pseudomonadota bacterium, assembly GCA_021798675.1. Next base: position 786 of record JAJZGE010000450.1, read on the forward strand.
GCCAGCGCCTGCGGCAAGCCGCCGGCGAACGGCACGCAACCCAGCGTGCCGGCAAAGAACGCGAACGCGGTGACCGCCAGCGTGCTGGAACGCGCGAACAGCGGCTTCTGTCCCACGAAAAAGATCGCCGAAGCCAGCACGCACACCAGTACCAGCAACGCCTTCGGATCGGCTTCCACCCGCTGCCCGCTGGCCAGCACCACCAGCACCGTGCCGGCCAGTGCGATGGCGAGGCCGGCCCAGGTGCGCAGGCTCAGCCGCTCGCGCAGCCACAGCGCGGACACCGCCGCGGTCGCCGCGGGCACCAGGCAGATGATGATGGAGGCGGTGCCGCTGGCGATCCGCGTTTCCGCCCAGTTGAGGCAGACGTGGTAGGTGGTGAGCCCGATCAGGCCCAGCACGAAGAGCCGCGGCCAGTCGCGCCGCGCCGGCAAGGGCACGCGCTTCGCCGCCAGCAACCCGGCAAAGCACAGCGAGGCGATGGCGAGTCGTGAGAACGCCACCTCGCCCGGCGTGAACGAGGCCAGCGCATAGGCGATCGCGGCATACGCCGACGACCAGGTGACCAGCGCAATGGCGATGCAGACGAGGGCGCGCGCGTCGAGGCGCTCGGTGGCGCTCATGGGTGGAAATCCTGCGTTGGGGAGTGCGCATCCTAGTCTTGCCCGCGATGCCGATGAATAATGCATCGGCAAGCGATGGCGACGTTTCGCCGTCGATCGAAACGAAATGCGGAGCATGCCACCTTGGAATCGAAACCCGAACTGGACACCAAGGACTGGCAGCTGCTGGAGGCCCTGCAGCGCGACGCGCGACTGGGCTACGCCGAGCTGGGCCGCAAGGTGAAGCTTTCCGCACCGGCCGTGGCCGAGCGCGTGAAGCGGCTGGAGGACGCCGGCGTGATCAGTGGCTACCGCGCCGTGGTGGAACCCAAGCGGCTGGGCTACCGCATCGAGGCGATGGTGCGGCTGCGCTGCGACGGCGGCATCTGTTCACGCATCGGCCCCATCGTCGCCGACATTCCGGAAGTGCTGGATTGCCGCCGCCTGGCCGGCGAGGACTCCGCCATCCTGCGCGTGGTGGCGATGTCCATCACCCACCTCGAAAGCGTGCTCGACCGGCTGCTGAAGATCCACGCCAGCGTCAGCACGACCACCCTGGTGGTGCTTCAGGCACCGCATGCCAACCGCACGGTCACCCGCGCAATGTGGGACGCCGCGCGCAAGCTGCCGCAGGATTGACGGGCACGCAGCCGCCGGCGCATGGTCGCTCCCTTCGACCACCCCCGCGAGCGCATCGTCATGACCACGGCGCTGCCCCCCCGCCAGCACCGATCACGCGCCCGCCGATCCCGCTCCCACGACACGAATCCCGACCATGCGCGAGCTGTACCCGCAAATCGAACCCTTTCGCACCCGCCGCCTTGCAGTGGATGCGCGGCACACGCTGCACGTGGAGGAATGCGGCACGCCCGGCGCGCTGCCGGTCGTGTTCCTGCACGGCGGCCCCGGCGCCGGCATCGCGCCCTACCACCGCCGCTTCTTCGATCCGCAGCGCTGGCACGTGGTGCTGTTCGACCAACGGGGCGCCGGGCGGTCCACGCCGTTCGCCGACCTCGTCGACAACACCACCGCGCACCTCGTCGCCGACATCGAGGCGCTGCGCGAGGAACTGGGTATCGAGCGCTGGGTGGTGTTTGGCGGCTCGTGGGGCTCCACGCTGGCGCTGGCTTATGCCGAGGCGCATCCCGAGCGCGTGCTGGGCCTGGTGCTGCGCGGCATCTTCCTCGCCCGCGACGAGGAGCTGCGCTGGTTCAACGAGGCGGACGGCGGCGCGCGCTTCATCTTTCCCGAGCGCTGGGCGCGTTTCCGCGATTTCATCCCGGCCGCCGAGCGCGGCAACATGATCGAGGCGTACTGGCGGCGCCTCGACGGCGACGACGAAGCGCTGCGCCTCGCCGCCGCGCAGGCCTGGAGCGACTACGAGGGCGGCAGCACCACGCTGCTGCACGATCCCGACGCACCCGGCGATTTTGCCGAGCCGCACAAGGCGGTGAGTCTGGCGCGACTGGAAGCGCACTATTTCCGACACGGCATGTTCCTGCCGCCGGACCAGCTGCTGCGCGACGTGGCCAGGCTACGCCGCATCCCCGCCACCATCGTGCACGGGCGCTACGACATCATCTGTCCGGTGAAGACCGCGTTGGACCTTCATGCAGCCTGGCCGGAAGCGGATTTGCGCATCGTGCTCGCCGGCCACAGCGCCGCCGACCCGGCCATCGTCGACCAGCTGGTGCAGGCGACGGACCGGCTGGCCGACCGCTACGGCTGACCCGCCCCCTGA
>JAJZGE010000451.1 GCA_021798675.1 Pseudomonadota bacterium
CTGGCGGTGCTGTTTCCCGAAGTCGACGCGCTGTACGGCGTGCCGCAGCGCGCCGAGTTCCATCCGGAGATCGACACCGGCGCGCATCTGGAACTGGTGCTGGATGCGGCCGCGGCCATCGCGCCGGGCAACGACGTGGTCGGCTTCTGCGCGCTGGTGCACGACCTCGGCAAGGCACTGACGCCCGCCGATGAGTTGCCGCGTCACATCGGGCACGAGCATCGCGGCGTGGCACCGCTGCGCGCGCTGGCCGCGCGGCTGAAGGTGCCGACCGAACACGCCGCGCTGGCCGAGCAGGTCTGCCGCGAACACCTCAACGCGCATCGCGCGTTCGAGCTGAAGCCGGCCACCGTGCTGAAGCTGCTGGGCGCGCTGGATGCGCTGCGCCGACCCGCGCGGCTGGAGCTGTTCCTGGCCGCCTGCGAGGCCGACAAGCGCGGCCGGCTCGGCCATGCGCAGGACGCCTACCCGCAGGCCGCATATATGCGCGCAGCGCGCGCCGCCGCCGCCGCGGTCGACGCCGCCGCGTTCGTGGCGCAGGGGCTGTCCGGCGTGGCCATCGGCAAGGCGCTGGAAGCCGCGCGGATCGACGCGTTGCAGCAGCTGAAGACTGCTCAGGCACAGGCTTCAGCGGGCGGCTGATCGCGTCGCGGCTACAGCCGACCGCGCTGATCGGCCTGCAGCAACCTGGCCGGCAGCGGCAGCCGGTCGAGGCCGCGGGTCAGCAGCATCGCCTGGAAGCGTTCGCCCATCTGGTCGGGCAGCATCAGCTTCTTCACCTGCTGCGCCAGCCGGTAGCGGCCGTGCTCATCACCCGCCGCGGCCTGCGCCTGCTCGAACACCTCCTGCAGGCCCGCACCGAGCAGGAACTGCGCCTGCGGCAGATAGCCAGCCACCTCGAATCCGGCGCTGTGGCCGGCCTCGGCCAGCGCGGTGAAATCGACCGACGCGGTGAGGTCGTTCAGTCCCGGCAGATACAGCGGATCGTTGTGCGCGCGATGGCGGTAATGCGCCATCAGCGTGCCATCGTCGCGCTCGGCCAGGTAGAACTCGCGGCGCACGTAGCCGTAGTCGACGAACAGCAGCAGGCCGGCGCTGAGCGAGCCGGCCACCGCCTGGATCCAGTACGGCAGCTGCGGCAGGATTTCCGAGCGATAACCGTCGGCGAAATCGGCACCCAGCTGGCGTTCGACGTGGCGCACGGCGCCGGCCACCAGCGCATCGGCCGGCCGATCGACGCGCCGCAGGCGGCCCTCGCCGTCCAGCGCCACGTGCTCTTCGTGCACCTCGCCGTCGCGCACGCTGAAGCGCGTGGCCGGCAGCGCATCGATCACCTCGTTGGCAAACAGCACGCCGCGCCAGTCACGCTCGGGCGGGCGATCCAGCCACTGCACGCGCGCGCTGAGCTCGGCGGGAAGCTGCGCGCGCAGGCGTTCGCGCTGACGCTCGCGCAGGTCGGCGCTGGGTTCCAGGATCAGGTAGTGCCGTGGCAGCGTGCCGCTGGCGGCCAGCGCCGGCAGCGCCACTTCAGCAAACGCGCCGCTGCCGCCGCCGAGTTCGAGAAAATCGGCCGTGTCGCCGAGCATCGCCAGCACCGGTTGCACCGCGTTCACCACGCAGCGCGCAAACAGCTCGCCCAGCTCCGGCGCGGTGACGAAATCGCCGGCGGCGCCGAACTTGGTGCGGCCGGCGCTGTAGTAGCCGAGACCGGGCGCGTACAGGCAGCGCTCCATGTATTGCGCAAACGACAGCGGGCCGTGCGCCGCGATGAGTTCGCGCAGCAGCTGCAGCAGGCGTTCGGAATGCGCGCGCTCGGCGACGCTCGGTTCGGGAAGGCGGGATTGCATGAAAACTGCCGGTGACAAAGCGCGGCAAGCATAGCCGATGGGCTCGGCGGCGCATCCATTCCGCTCTCCGCCTGACTGCAGGAGTCGACGGCGGGACAGGCTCAGAAATCCTTCTGCAGGCTCAGATACACGCCCCGGCGCGGGCCGAACTGCGGGGCGCCTACGCCGATGCCGGTGCCGTCACGCAGCTCGTAGGTGCGGTCCAGCGCATTGATCAGCGCCAGCTGGGTGTGCAGCTTGCCGAAGCCGGCGAAGTGGAAGTCGTGCGATACATTGAGGTTCAGCTGAAAGTAGGACGGCAGCGACAGACCGTTGGGAACACTGCCGCCCTTGCGCAGGCCGCTGCCGAACAGGTAGTCCGCGCCCACCCGGGTCGCTGAATCCAGCGCATAGCTGATGCCGCCGGATGAGGTCAGCTTCTGGTCGTGATCGAGATGGATGTAGTGGCCGTAGATGTAGGCCAGATCCTGTGGCGAGAAGTTGTACTGGCCGGTGATGATGCGCTTGCCCATCGCACGGCTGTAGGCCAGGTTGAAGTAGGCCGATAGCGGCCCCTCGGCATAGTCCACCGAGAATTCGGCGCCGCGCACGCGGCCGTAGCGGTAGTTGAAGGTGGAGTACACCAGGGCCTGGCCGAACTGGCCCTCGTCCTGCAACCGGGTGACGTTGCGGTCGTAGGCATCCAGACCCACCGTCCACGCCGAACCGAAGTTCTGCGAGATGCCAAGATCGTAGTAATCGGAGCGTTCGGCCAGCGGCGTGTTGTTGCCGGTGGTCGGCAGGGCATTGGTGGTGCCGGCGAATTTTTCGATGTTGGCGGTGGAGATCATCTCGCTGGCCGGCGGCGTGAAGTAGCGCGAGTAGCCGGCATGCAGCGTGGTGCTGTCGGTGGCCTGATACACCACGCCCAGCCGCGGGCTCAGCTGGCTCTCGGTGCGGAACGCGCGGTACTGATCGGCACGCAGGCCGTAGTTCACCGTCCACTTGTCGCCGATGCTCCACTCGTCCTGCACATAGGCGGCCCACGTGCGGGCGGTGAGACGGTTGCCATCGAGGATGGTGATCGGTGTAGTGCTGCTCTGGTTGCCGTTCGCATCAACCGGAAACACCAGCGAATCGGTGCGGCTGGAGGCGTGTTCGAAGCTGCCATACACGCCGTATCGCAGGGTGTTGACGTCGCCCAGCGGCGTGGAGAAATCCGCCTGCAGCGTGCTGGCGCGATTGGCGCGATGCACGCTGGCGGCGACGCCGTTGAACATCAGGTCGCCGATCGCATCGGG
>JAJZGE010000452.1 GCA_021798675.1 Pseudomonadota bacterium
CCGCGCGCGGCGTCCGGGCTGGCCAGGGGTTGCGTGGTGCTCATGGTGCGGCTCCTCGGGTGCGGATAAACAGATTGCTGCAGTCAGCGCGTGGCGCGCGTGGACGCGCGATCGCCACCACTCCTGATCGCGCGGCGCGGCATCAGTCGCGCAGCGGCGTCGTGGTGCGTCCGCGCGCTGCCTGCGTCACGGTACTGCCGCCGGACACGCCCGAGCCAACGCCAAGCAGATGTCCATTGACGGTGCGGCCGTAGGTTTCATAGGGTCCGTCGTGAAATTGTTGGCGCGTGGCCTCGATCGAGCCCAGGTAGCGCGGATCCTGCGGGCGCTCGTGGCTGTCGATGTAATAGGCCACGTCCCATGCCTGCTGGTCGCTGAGGCTGTTGCCGTTGCCCAACGGCATGTTGGCCTTGATGAAACCGGCGGCCAGGTTCAGCCGCGACATGCCGGCGCCCCAGTTGTACGACTGCGGCCCCCACAGCGGCGGGAACCAGGGTTTGCCCTCGACCAGCAGGCCCTGGCCATCGGCGCCGTGGCATAGCGCGCAATGCTCGGTGTACAGCGCCTGGCCGCGCGCGTAGTCCCAACCCTGCGCGGGCTTGGGCAGCCTGGGATAGCCGGCACCGCGCAAAACCCCATGCGTGGGCGCGCCGCTGGCCATCCAGTACGAATACGCCTCCAGCGCCACCAGCGCGGGCGAGCCCGACGGCGGCGCCTTGCCGTTCATGCTGAAGCGGAAGCAGTCCTGCAGGCGCTCCTCGAAGGTGTTGACGTGCCGGTTCTTGCTGCGGTACGCGGGGTAGCTAACCCACGCCGCCCACATCGGCGCGCTGTCGGCCAAGCGGCCGGCGTCGAGATGGCAGTTCCGGCAGCTCAGGGTGTTGCCCGTGTATTGCGGCGCATGTGCCGGCGTGTTGCGGAACAGCGCCTCGCCCCGACGCACCACGACGCCGAAGGCATCGTCGGGAATGGCGCTCGACGGCGGCGGCGCGAATGCCACCGCAACGGGCCGGGCCGGCAGCGCGGCGCTGGCCGCCGCCAGCGGCGCCGCGCTGCCTTGCGGGGCCTGCTCGCAGGCCGACAGCACACCGCAGGTGGCGATGGCGATCAGGGTATGGGCGGAGCGGAATGCGCTGCGCGCGCTCATGGCCTGGCCTCCGTCGTAACGGTTGCCGCCAGCGTGGGCTGTGCCGCGAAGTACTGGCTGACGGCCACGATCTCGGCCTCACTGAGGCGCTTGCCGATAGCCCCCATCAGACCGTCGAGGCCGGCCGGGCGCTGGCCGTTCTTCCAGGCGCGCAACTGCCGTTCCAAGTACACCGCCGGCTGGCCGGCGATGGGCGGGAACGCGGCGCTCAACGCACCGCCCAAGCCCCGTCCGCCAGGACCGTGGCAGGTGACGCAGGCGGGAATCGCATCGCGACCGCGCAGAGCCAGCGCCTCACCCAGCGCCGGTGGCGGCGTCACCGGCGACGTGATCGGCGGCGGCACCTGGCGCGAGAAATACGTGGCCAGCGCGACGATCTGGGCATCGTCGAGCTTGTGCGCGATGGCTTGCATGCTGGGGTTGTTACGCATCAGCGCATCGAAGTGCTTGAGCTGGCGTTCGAGGTAGGGCTTGGGCAAGCCGGCCAGATGCGGGAAGGCAGCCTTGATCTTGCCCTGCCCCTCCTCACCGTGGCAGATGGCGCACTCGTGCGCACCCTGCGGACTGCCGTGCAGCACGATCTGCTGCGCCAGCGCCATTTGTGCCGCCAGCGCGGCACTGCTGGACGCAGCCGGCCGCACGCCCGCGTCAGCCGCGGGCGGCGGCGCATCTGCATGCGCCACGGCGCCCGACAGCAGCACCGCCGTCAGTACCCCATGCCGGCGCATGCGATGAATCCTTGTACAAACCCCCTTCATCACGGCTTCCCGGACCCGCTCTGCCAACCCCAATGCTCGAAGATGGCGCGCCCCCGTGCGCCTTTGAGAAACGCCACGAACGCCCGCGCCGCAGCGCTGGCTTCACCGCGCGTGGTCAAACCCACACCGCAGTCGCGATACAGGCGGTAATGCGGCTCCAGCGGCACCACCTGCGCCACGCCCGGATGCGCCACCGCCCAGATGTTGTAGATCAGCCAAGCCTGGACGGAAGGATCTTCCTGCCAGCGCTGCAACGCCAGTGCGCTGTTGGGCGCGGCGTATACGATATTGCGGCGGAAGGCGCGCACGCTGGCGATGTCGCCGTCGCGGCCGGCGATGTCCTCCCACAGCCCGACTTGCCCGGCGCCATCGACCACCATCACTTTGACGCCCGGCTCGAGCAGACTGCGGAAGCCGGTGATGTGCCCGGGGTTGCCGGGGCGCACTAGGATCACCGCCGGGCGCAGGTACAGCGGCTCGACGGTGGCGGCGTCGAGCACACCGGCCAGGTCGCGCTGGAAGTCGGCCATCATCGCTTCGGAGCCGCTGTAGATGACATCGCCGTCGGCACGCGCCGCGGCGATCCACTGCGGTGTCGGTCCCGCGGTGACGTCGACGCGCACTGGCGGATGCAGCTTCTCGAAGGCGGTCGCGGCCGCCTTCATGGCGGGCGCCGGACCGCCGGGACCGAACACACGCACCAGCGTGGCGGCCATGCTACTGCCGCTGAGCAAGATCAGACTCAGCAGCAACAGTGACCGCCACGGGCGCATGCGTTTACTCCTTGGTGGCGTCAGCCGGCGCCGCCTTGAAGCCGTAACGCTCGAAGATCTTCAGCGCCGTCGGCGAACGCAGGAATTCGATCCAGAGTTTGCCCGCTGCAGGATGCGGCGCATCCTTCACCAGCGCCGCGGCATACACCGCCGTGGTGTTGTACTTGGCGGGGATGTCCACGTGACTGATCGGATGTCCGGCCTGCTCCTGGAAGATGGCTTCGGACTTCCAGGTGATGCCGGCATCGCCCAGACCCTGCATCAGGAACAGCGGCGTCTGCCGATGATGGATGTGGGTGAGAATGGTCTGGCCGTTCTTCACCTTGGTGTCGTAGACCATCGTCTCCAGCGCCGGGCCACCAGCCTTGCGCAGGCTGGCCTCGATCTGCCGCGCCACGCCCTCCCAGGCCGGGTTGGGCATCACCAGGCGCACGCCGG
>JAJZGE010000453.1 GCA_021798675.1 Pseudomonadota bacterium
CCAGGTCAAGGGCGAGCCGCTCACCGCCCAGCGCAACAAGCGCGACCTCACCGCCGCCCCGGAGATGCCGAAGCTGGGCGAGCGCGACGACTGAGCACGGCGGCGCCGCGGGCCGGACGTACCGCCGTGCCGCCGGAGGGCGGCATGGCGGGTAGCGAGACCGCGCAGTCAGCGCCCTTCGCGCTTCAGCTGCACCCCGCGTGCGATGCCGTAGATGCCGATCGCGATCCACGCCACCTCGAGCAGGAACGCCGACCAGTTGAAGCTGCCGAACGTCAGCGACAGCAGCACGCCGAACGCACCGAGGATGTTCATCAGCTGGTAGGCCAGCCTATTGCCGTGCAGCTTGCGGGCCTGCAGCAGGAAGTACGCCAGCAGCACCAGCAGCACGCCGACGTAGCCGGCCCAGTCGTACCAGTGGAAGCTCATCGCGTCGCGCTCCTCTGCCGAAGGGCCTCGAACAGCACCACGCCGGTCGCCACGGAAACGTTGAGGCTTTCCATCGCACCCGGCATCGGGATCTTCGCCGTGAAATCACAGGTCTCGCGGGTGAGCCGGCGCATGCCCTCGCCCTCGCCGCCCATCACCAGCGCCACCGGCCCCTTCAGGTCGATGCCGTAGATCGACTGCTCGGTGTCGCCGGCCAGCCCGGTGATCCACACGCCGGCGTCCTTCAGCACCTTCAGCGTGCGCGCGAGGTTGGTGACCGCAATCAACGGCACACGGTCGGCACCGCCCGCCGAGGCGCGACGCACTACTGGCGTGAGGCCGACCGCGCGATCCTTGGGCACGATCACCGCGGTGACGTTGGCCGCTGCGGCGCTACGCAGGCAGGCGCCGAGGTTGTGCGGATCGGTGACGCCGTCCAGCACCAGCACCAGTGCCGCGGAGCCGGCCTTTTCGAGCAGCTCCGGCAGGTCGCCTTCGGTTGCCTGCGCCGGCGCCTCGTACAGCGCCGCCACGCCCTGGTGGCGCGCCTCGCCGGCAAGCTTGTCCAACTGCTCGCGCGGGCGATGGTGCACCGGGATCTTCAACGCCTTGGCGCGCTCGGCCAGCTCGTGCACACGCGGGTTGCGCTGGCCGTTCTCGACCAGCAGCTCGCATACCCGCGCCGCGTCGTTGTTCAGTGCGCCGTCGACCGGGTTGATGCCGACGATCCAGTGTTCGCTCATGCCTTGCCTTTCGGGTTCCCCGGCTTGCGGCCGGTACGTTTCTTCGCGGGCGACGCAGCGGCGGGTGCCGCGCCGCGTTTGGCGCTGCCTGCCTTGCGCGCGGAGTTCGCCGACCGGACGGGCTGGGCTGCCTTCGGCGCCCGGTCGGTCTGCGCGCTGGCGCCCGGTTTCCGGGGTGCGTGCGAAGCAGCCGGCGGATTATCGCCTAGCGCAGGCCGATGCAGGGGCTCCTCGACGGCGCCGACCGCGCCCTTGCGGCCGAACGCGCGCCCGATCGCCTTGGCCGCCTTGCCGAACATGCCTGGCTTCTTCGCCGGGGCTGCGGCCGGCTTGGGCAACGAATAGCGCTCACCAGCCGCGGCATAGTCGTAGGCACGCGCCGCGCGCGTGGGCAGCGCAGCGGAAGCGCGCGGCGCAGCCAGGCGGAAGTCGATCTTGCGGTCCTCCAGGCTGGCGCGCAGCACCTGCACGCGCACGTGGTCGCCGAGGCGGTATTGCGCACCGGTGCGCTCGCCCTTCAGCAGGTGACGCTGCGGATCGAAATGGTAGTAGTCGTTGCTGAGTTGGCTGATGTGGACCAGGCCGGATACCTTGGATTCGTCCAGTTCCACGAACAACCCGAACGAGGTGACGCCGGTGACCAGTCCCGCGAACTCCTCGCCCACGTGCTTGGCCATCCACGCGCACTTGTAGCGCTCGTCGACGTCGCGCTCGGCTTCCTCGGCACGGCGCTCGCGCTGCGAGCAGTGCACGGCCATCGTGGCCATCTGCGCCGGCGTGTAGGCGTAGCCCACCGGCTTGCCGCCGGTGAGCGCATAGCGGATCGCACGATGCACCAGCAGGTCGGGATAGCGGCGGATCGGCGAGGTGAAGTGCGCGTAGGCCGACAGCGCCAGGCCGAAGTGGCCGCGGTTGTCGGGCTGGTAGGCCGCCATGCTCTGCGCGCGCAGCAGCACGCTCTGGATCAGCTCGCGCTCGGGGCGCTCGGCCACCAGCCGCAGCACGTCGGCGAAGTCGGCCGGCGTCACCTCTTCCACCGGCGGCATGCGCAGCTTGAACTCGCGCAGGAACTGCTGCAGGTCCTCGTACTTCTCCGCCGGCGGCGGCTCGTGCGCGCGGAACAGCGCCGGGACCTTCTTCTTTTCGAGGAACAGCGCCGCCTGCACGTTGGCGGCGATCATGCATTCCTCGATCAGCTTGTGCGCATCGTTGCGTTCGGCGGCGCCGGCGGATTCCACCTCGCCGCGCTGGTCGAGGCGGAACTTCACCTCGGGCGTCTCGAAGTCGATCGCACCGCGTTGCCTGCGCTGTGCGGCCATCGCCTTGTACAGCGCGTGCAGGTTTTCCAGCTGCGGCAACACGTCGGCCACCGCATCGAGCGCGCCGGGCTCGCGCAGGCCCACCGCCTGCCACACCTGGTCGTAGGTCAGCCGCGCGTGCGAGCGCATCACCGCCGGGTAGAACTTCGACCGGGCCACTTCGCCCGTGGCATCCACCACCATGTCGCAGACCATGCAAAGGCGCTCGACCTTGGGGTTGAGCGAGCAGATGCCGTTGGACAGCGTCTCCGGCAGCATCGGCACCACGAAGCCGGGGAAGTAGGTGGACGTGCTGCGCTCGTAGGCTTCGCGGTCCAGCGCGCTGCCCACCGGCACGTAGTGCGAGACATCGGCGATGGCGACCACCAGCCGCCAGCCGCCGCCACGCTTCGGTTCGGCGTACACGGCATCGTCGAAGTCGCGCGCGTCCGCACCGTCGATGGTCACCAGCGGCAATTTGCGCAGGTCCACGCGGCCCTCGCGCTCGGCAGCGGCGACCTCGGGCTCCACCTCGGCCGCATCGCGCAGCACCTCGGGCGGCCATTCGCGCGGCAGGTCGTGGCTGGCGATCGCCATCTCGATCAGCAGCGACGGTTGCAGGCGCTCGCCCAGCACCGCGCGGAT